>NZ_JBEPQA010000002.1:0-235526 GCF_040547585.1 Marinobacterium sp. MBR-111 | reverse complement strand
TCCTTTATAAAAGAAGACGGGGCATTGGCAGTAAGCGATTATGTCCAACAAGGCGTTGAACGTGACCTTGAAAGGGGGAGTATCGGTGACTCATCATGAACTCTGTGCCAACGTATATTTTTTTGCGCTTTCAGCGGCACGTTAACTAAACGTTATACGAAATATGGCATCGAATAAGTTGGCACTAGAACAAGCGGCAGGAAAACTAATCTCAGCCATCCAAAGGGAATGGGGTAAGGAGCTTGGTGAATCTGTTGCTGAACTAAGCGAAGATGTCATCGATAAAGGGCATGATCTACTTCGTGCGTCAAAGGAAAGGAAAGTACGTTTTATCTTAGGTGGCCTTAGCGTAACCCAATATTTAGGGGAACTCTGGGTTCAAAGGCATCCAGAGGTTAAGGAACTAATAGCTCAATTTGAAAGGGAGCTTGAAGCAAGTGAAAGCGTATAACAAGGGCCTGATGTTCGCCGCTATCGCGGCTGGGACCTCCACTGCGCTGGCGCTACGTTTCGGCCCCATAGGCCGGCGTTAAGAATATCAGGGAACGTATATGAAGCGGTTTTACCGATGGTTTATGGATGCTTGGCCCATTTGGGCAGCGGCATTGATCATTGGAGTGCACCGGTTGTCATTGCAGGCATTCCCACAAAAAATAGAAGAAACTAACTCGGTTTTTTCATTGGGTCTCCAAATTATCGGCGGACTGATGGTTCTCTATTCGATTGACAGCAACCTCGCTGCATTACGTGGCCAAAATATTTGGTTGCTAATTGGACAGTGGTTTCGAAACTGCCCTCTTTGGAGTAAGCCGAAAACCGTCCAAGTTTCCTTGAAAGCCGAGATTGGTATTTCTGCTTCAGCTAGCGGTCGAGTAAAGCGTAGAGCGATTACCTTGGAGGAGAGGGTCGAGGAGCTTGAGCGTCAAGTTGACGAAACCTACAAGGAAATGCACCAGAGGGAAGAGGCTGTCAAAAGCCTAGTATCTGATGTGAAAAATGAGCTTTTATCTAAAATAGCTGAAAATCAGGCTGGCATTCGAGGTGTCGAGGGTAAACTGGATAACACCACCCTTGGCGGATTAAAGCAGCAGGTGTTTGGCGTATTGATCGTCATATACGGAGCGCTACTAGGGCATACTTCTTAACCAGTTGTTGTAGTTTGTTCCGGGCCTGGGGCCCTCTACTACGCTTTGGTCTATTTGATTCTGGCAGAGTATGCGTCAATACGCATAACCAAAGTGTCCACTTTCTGTGGGTAGAACAAGCGATTTGGGAGAGAAAAGTGCAGGAGTTTGATTACTTAGAGATGAACCGCGCAGGTTGGGATAGGCGTGCAGTAGCTCATTTCGGCTCTAGTTTCTATGACCTGTCGGGCTTTCTGGCAGGTGCAACCTCTCTTCGTGAAATCGAGTTGTCAGAGCTTGGGGACGTGAACGGCCAATCTTTGCTGCATCTACAGTGTCACTTTGGCATGGACACGCTGTCGTGGGCTCGCAAGGGAGCAATTTGCACGGGCGTTGACATATCGCCGGTTGCCATTCAGAAAGCCCAGAGCCTGGCTCAGGAACTCAAGTTGAATGCAGAGTTCGTATGTACAGATGTTTATTCTTTCAAACGCTCAGACTTAGCCTCATATGATATCGTGTTTACTTCATACGGCGCACTTTGCTGGCTACCAGATTTAAGCCGATGGGCTGAGATTGTCTCTTCAAATCTTGCAGTTGGCGGTTGCTTTTATATTGCGGAATTTCATCCTATCTATGACCTTTTGTCAGGATATTCGTATTTCACTCAAGTGCAACCTGATGTGGATGAAGAAGGTACGTACACAGAAAATGGCTCAGATGCGATAGTCAAGCTTGCGACTTGGGCACATCCAATGTCTAGCGTTATTAACGCATTGATTAATGTTGGCATTCAAATTGAGCGTGTAAGCGAGTATCCGTTCAGTCCATACAACTGCTTCGAGGGTATGGTTGAGCGTGAACCGGGTCGTTTTTACCTGAGCCACAAAGGAAATGATATTCCAATTGTCTACAGTATAACTGGGCGAAAAGTCGCCTAAAAATTTTTATACTGAGCTGATTAAAAAACGTGAATTGGCCTGTGAATTATGTGGCATAATAATCCCGTACAAGAAATAGATACATTCATGAAATGGAATCGAATCGTTTTTTATTTATCTTATAATATAATGAATCTAGTTTGCTTTATTATATGTTTTCATTTTACTACCACCATAAGATCTGATGGGCCTGGTGGTTTTTTTGAGCTTATAATTAAAGTTTGGATTTTGGTTTTATCTACAGCATTTTTGGTTACTGGCCTTATTTTTTCTGCAAGAATATATTGTGATGAAAATCCGCGCATTTTTTATTTTTTCGGCTGTATTTTAATTAGCGTGCTATTGTTGTTTTTTTCTACGCTTGGTGTTTTTGAGGCGTGTAGTGATGGTAAAGGCTACTGCCGTAATTGGCAGATAGTTGCTATTTATCCCAGGAATTGGCTATAGCCACCACTTGTAAAAAATCCTGATGTTATTGCTAGGTTCATGGTAATGATACGGATTTATTCATACAGGGACCAACATATGACCACCGGTCTTTGATGGCGATATCAGGAATACTATGATATATATCATGCTTTTAACCGTGTTCTTAGTGTTAATCACGATATTGGCTCTGGTTATTTATGCATTTAATAAATTGCCACGCTCTTATTTCTTCTTTTTATTTTTTACTCTTATCACAAGCCTTATTGTGGCCTTGAAAATATATGAGAGAAACTTCAAATTAAGTGTTGTTCCGGATGCTCTTCAGGTTAACTCTATTGCTTATAGTAAGGAGAAATCTTGGGGTTTTGGCCCAGGTGGTAATGAGGCAGGTATAAGGGTTTATCCACTATCTGAAAAAATATCTAATCAAATTAAAGAGCGTGGTATTGAGTATTTTGAAACTCTACCTGCAAATGAAAATCAGAAAAATAGACGGTGGCGTGGGATATACGATTCATGGAGTGAAACGCCTGTAAAAGAGGAAAAGTATTGGAAATATGATGAAGGAGGGCGCCTTGATGTTTATGATTATATTTGCAGATATGGTTTTTGTATAAATATTGATGACGATGTTTTGAGGCAAGCAATCTATATAATCAATAGTGAAGGTAGTTACTATGCCTATGGGCGTATTGGTTTAATTGTTATAAGCCCAAGAGAAAACATTGTTTTATATGTGTATAATGGGTAACAATATGCCTAATAATTCAAAAAATCGATAACATTTATAGTTAAAAAATATTTCTATATGGTGCTATATTTAAATTATATATTATGGAGAGCAGTATGGATTCCGGGGATCTTAGTGACAAGGAAATAATCGATATTGTAAAGCCGTTGGCTGAGCATACCGAGAACGCATGGAATGAAAAGAACTATAATGAGTTTATACGCTATTTCTACGAAGAGAGCCCCTCGGATACTTTCCCTGAAGAAGATTTTAAGCGGCAGATTGAAGAAAATTATGATATATATGGAAAACACACAATAGCAGATTTGGTGGCTATACATAGAAATCCAGATCATGTGATTGTGTTGTGGAAGGTTGAACTGGAAAAGCGAAAAGAGCCAGGGCTTCTGATCTACGGTTTTAAGGAGCGTGCTGGACAGGTTTTAATTGAAGGCTGTGCATACCACGCGTAAGAATTAATAGTAACGGCGCTACCCAGAATTTTTAAAGGACTAACGTATGAAAATCGGTTCAACCATTGCAAACACCATTTCTTGTTTTTGTGTGGCTGGAGTTCTTTCTGTTCCTGTCTTTGCGGGGGATGGTGGAGCAGGTGCAACAGAGTGTAGCTATAAACAGGCCCAGGATAGCATGCTCCGGTTTAACAATGTTATGCAAGAGCTGAATCTGGAGATAGTAAAGCTGCAAGCGGCTGGAAAGCCTATTCCCGAGAGTCTACACGGAAAGTTGACTCAGATGGTGGATGAGTCCACGCCATTGAATGTGATGATGGGCGAGATACCCAGCCCTGAGTCGATACAGGCATCTACGGCGGTCGATCCGACCATCTGTCAGGGATACGAGGGACTGATTGAAGCCTATGGCGGGAATTCGGCCGGTGTCGTTCAGGTGCACAAGAATGCGGAGTGCGACCAAGGTTCGCTTTGGACTCGCTATGGTGAGGCGATGCAAGCGGTAACTCGCGCCTTTCAGGAGCAGCGGATCACACGTGAGGATGTTGATCAATTCCGGGTTATGGATGTTCAAATCGGGCAGTATTCCACGACGAACCTTGGCAAGGCCTGTGAGATTCTTGAAGAGTACGAGTCTCAGGTGAGCGCCATCCAGTAATGGTAATCTCGGTCAATCGGGGTCTCAATAGGCACTTATCCGTCGCTGAACGGCAAGGATAACTGCGAAGCACGCAGACAGGGCATGACCAAGAAGTTAATACTTATGGTCATGCCCAATCTTCGGGTTTAACTTATGGGCTGAGGACCTCCACCGCTACTGTGCCTGTACTGCTGCCTATACTGTTCTGTATCTGATAATCGAATGTGTATGTGCCAGGCACTGTAGGGTTCACAAGATCGAATGAGCCGTCTGAGTAGACGGTAATTGTACCTCCGGCAAACGGGCTGGAAGTGTTGGGTATAAGGTCTGCCGATACGCTTGCATCACCGCCCCCCCACTGGCTCAAGCTGGCTGCCGGCGTACCGAGGGTGTCATTGTTGAGCAGCCCGACGCCGGCTCCTATATTGAGTGTGACTCCGGCATCTGTAGAGTATTCATTACCGCTTCCAAGCGTGGCTGGGGTGTCGTCTACAGCGGAGGGCAAATCGCCGATCTGGACTGACACCATGCCGATGTCTGAGCTGCCATTAGCAGAAGCCATCTCGTAGTACACTGCTACAGTGCCTGCGCCACTTGTGCCATTGGCAAGAGCCGAGAATACTCCACTACTGGTCATGGTAACGTCCAGTGTCCCACCTGCTACAGGAAGACTGAGCACCGTTGTGCCATCGGCACTGGTACTGCCAACAGTGGCGCCCGAGCTTCCAAACGACAGCACGCTGATCGGTGTACCAAGATCGTTATCGAGCACATTGATCTGTACGTTGCCGCCATTTGTGACTGCCGCCATATCGTCGATGGCCTGGGCCGGGACGGGTGACACGCAGGTAAAGCTGGTCTGGCAGATTGCACCATTTTCCAGTGTGTTGCCTGCAAGGCACTCGGAAATGGGGTTATCGGATACGCAATAGGTCTCCGGTGCATTAACAGAGCGTATTTCCAGCGTAATACCACTGGTGTTGCGATAATCCTGTGGCCCGATTGGCACTGCTACGCTGCCTCCCTGTTGCTCGGACAATTCTGTCGTTGCAGGGCTTGCCGTTGTTTCTTGAATGTATACGCCGCTGGATACCGCGGTTACGGTACCACCTACTGTTAGTAACAATCCGAGTATTTGTTGTGTGCGGTTGCGACTCAGTTGGCGCAAGCCAACAATCGCAAGGATGATTCCAAGTGGTAACAGCAGCAGCGAGGGAATCGGAATCGCATGAGCAGCCCCTCCAGTTCCTACAGGGCCGTAGGTTAGTGTGCCTGCAGCAAGTGCAAGCAATGGGTTCGCTGCAATCGGCAATAGCAGCATCCACATCCAGTTTTTTTTCATCGCTTATGCAGCCCTCCTGTGGCCTGCTAGAATATTTGATAGGTTTTTTTGTGTTTAGACTGACGCAGAAAGTTAACCAGCATACCCCCTGAGCCAGTAAGCTCGACTGCGTTATTGTTCATTTTCTTCGGTGTTGTACAATATATAGCCTGTTTATTCCAATATGAGGTGTTTGTCCAATGCGCCATTGATGCCGCCGTTGTTGTGACGGCCAGTCTCCATCAGCCCCCGAGAGCAGGGGGAGTTCTTGGCATCTTTGGAATACAGCATGACGAATATTAATCTCGTAGTGAAAGACATGTCTTTCGTTCTGCCGGACGGCAGGACCCTTTTCTCCGCTCTTAATGAACAATTTGATTTGCGCCCAACAGGACTGGTGGGGCGCAACGGTATTGGTAAAACTGTACTGGCAAAGTTACTGGCCGGATTGCTGGAGCCCGGTACCGGTTATTGTCGGTGTGCCGGTAGCGTGCATTACCTGGCGCAACACGTGGGTCGTTCAAGGGGTTCTACAGTGGCCGACTTGGCAGGAGTTAGGCACCGACTGGATGCACTGTGTCGTATTGAATCAGGCAGTATAGCCGCGGAAGATTTCGAGGCGCTGGGCGATCACTGGGATCTGCGCAAGAGGCTCCAGAATGAACTTGAACGCAATCATTTGGGCCACATGCATGCCGATACACCGGTCGACATGCTAAGCGGCGGTGAGGAAATGCGCGTTTCTCTGATTGGGGCCATGCTGTCGGATGCGGATTTCTTGATTCTGGATGAACCGAGCAACCATCTTGATCGTCCAAATCGGCAGGCGTTAATCGAGCAACTGCAGCGTTGGTCGCGAGGGCTGATCGTGGTGAGCCACGACAGGCAGTTGTTGGAGTCGATGGAACGTATCGTGGAGTTGTCCCCCCAGGGGCTGCGCAGCTATGGAGGCAACTATTCATTTTACGTCGAAACCCGTGCGCATGAACGACAGAGCGCCCAGCAAACACTTGATGAATGCAAGCTTGAACGGCAACGTCAGGAACGAGTAATGCGGAAGCACAGCCTGCGTCAGGAACAACGGCAGGCACGTGGCAACCGGCAAGGAAAAGAGTCGAACCAGGCTAAAATACTGCTGGATCGGCAAAAAGAGCGCAGTGAGGTGTCATCAGGTTCGCTACGCCAGAAACAGGCCATTACTCGAGCGCGACTTGATCAACGTGTACGGGAAGCGGCTAATCATGTTGAAGATGAATCGCACGTAACCCTGCATGCAATCCCCGTGACGCGGACTGCAAAACGCTGTGTGGCTGAGCTGGATAATGTGATATTGCCGCATTTGGAAGGGGATACCCGCACATTAAGCTTGACCATAGGCGGGCAGCAGCGTATCGGTATCAGTGGCCCGAATGGTTGTGGCAAATCCACGTTGCTGCGAGTGCTCGCCGGTAAGGCTGCGCCCGTGTCTGGGACATGCCTTGTGACACCTGAGTATGCATATCTCGATCAGCGGCTGGAGCAACTTGATTCAGAGAAAACTGTGCTGGAACAGCTTCAGATCGCCAATCCCACAGCGACGGAGAGTGATCTGCGTATGCGCTTGGCTCAAGTAGGGCTTGAAGCGCACAAAATCACGACACCCAGTGGGTTGCTCAGCGGTGGTGAGCGTCTTAAAGGAGCACTTGCCTGTGTACTTTATGCTGACTCGCCACCGCAGCTACTGTTACTGGATGAGCCAACTAACCACCTTGATTTGATGTCAGTACAAGCATTGGAAATCATGCTGCGGGGATATAAAGGCGCTCTGGTGGTTGTGTCGCATGATGATGTTTTTTTGAAAAACGTTGAGCTGACGGATCACGTGTGTGCAACTGAGCATGGTTGGCGTTTGCAGTGCCCGTCACTGTCTGGCTTTCATCTCTCTGAGGTTGTGCATTAGGTTGCGCCAAAAAAGGTAAGCACCATGGATATTTCGAACATACTGCTATTTTTGTCGATTGCGTTTATCGCAACCATTACCCCAGGCCCTGCCATCCTGCTTGCGACTTCACACAGTCTTGCCTATGGAGTGAAGCGATCGGTTTTCACGATACTGGGAAACATAACCGGCTTGTTCATCATGTCAGCGATGTCTGTTGCCGGTCTCAGCGCGATTATCCTCGGATCGGCGCTCTTGTTCTCGGTTGTTAAATTTGTAGGTGCAATCTATCTCATCTATTTGGGAATCAAGCTTTGGCGAAACGGGTTCGCAACGGTCAAAAGCTCGAGCTCTGCAACATTGCAAAATGCCAGTCGCATGAAGCTGTACTCAAGTGGACTGGCTGTTGCGCTGAGTAACCCCAAAGCCATCGCATTTACAACGGCTCTGTTTCCCCAATTCATAGCGCATGACCAGCCTGTGCTTTTCCAATTCAGTATTCTTGTCGGTACCTTCATGCTCTTGTCGTTCTGCTGCATACTTGGGTATGCGTATGCAATTCATACAACTCAGAAAAGGTATTTGGAGTCACGACACAATTACCTGGGGAAGGTTCTGGGGGGAGCGTTCGTTGCCTCTGGTATCGCGTTGGCCGGTACATCACATAGAGCAGTATGACAGCCTGTGCTGCGTATGTTTAGGACAAACAGGATGAAAATGAATATTGAAGTTGTACGGGCTGATTACGAGAACAGTCGACACCAGTTGGACATCCCGTTTCTGCTGAATGTCTATGCCTGCGATCCGATGGGTGGCGGCGAGCCCCTGAAGGATGATGTGATGTGCAACCTGGTGCCGGCGTTGTCTGCCATACCCCATGCGTTCAGTATACTTGCTTATGTGAATGACAAGCCGGCCGGTCTGGTGAACTGCTTTGAGGGGTTCTCAACCTTTGCCTGCAAGCCGCTGATCAATATCCATGATATTTGTGTACTCGGTGAGTACCGAGGCATGGGCTTGAGCCAAAGGCTTCTGGAGAAAGTTGAGGCAGTGGCGAAAGAGAAGGGGTGTTGCAAAATCACCCTAGAGGTACTCAGTAACAATACCGTGGCCAAATCAGCCTATGAGAAGTTTGGCTTCTCCGGTTACGAGCTGGACCCCAAGGCGGGGAGTGCCGTTTTTTGGCAAAAGAATCTTGAAGCTGTTTGATGTGTCTGCCATTTGGCATAGTGGTTGAGGAGTAAGGGCAGGAGTCCTGATTGCATATGACTGATTCAGAAAAGCCTGTTTTCTGGCGAGACAATCGCATGCCATACATTGAGCTGCGAAAAGTGCAGGCGGGCAGAAAGGTGTGTTATGCGCCTCACAGCCACAGGCAGTGGTCCTTGGGTGCCATTACGAGGGGGCAGAGTACGTTTCTGTACCGTGATGAGCAGTATCGAGTCGGTGAGGGCGATCTGGTTATCGTGAATCCGGAGTGGGTGCATGCCTGCAACCCGATCGATGACCAGCCGTGGGGCTATCTGATGCTGTATGTTGATACGGATTGGTTGGCTCGATTGCGCCACGAAGCCGGCCTGCTGGATCGGCCCGTCTGGGAAGATATTCCGACAGCAACACTGACGCATCAGCAGATATATGACGGCTACTGCATGATGGCGCAATGCCTGCTTGATCCAGACCGCGCGTTGCTGGAGAAGCAGACCGCCGTTGTTGAATATCTGACGGGATTTATGCAAAGCCTCGCTGGCCATACGGCTGCACCGCAGCCCAAGGCCCCGGACAATCTTCAAGCGGTGGCCGACTATCTCAAGGCGCATGCCGCAACCGCCGACGTGTCCCTCGACAGCTTGTGTGAATGTACGGGCTTTAGTGCCGGTTACCTGATTCGATCATTCAAGCGCCATTTTGGTCTTACGCCACATGCCTATCTGATCAACTGCCGCATTCAATATGCACAGCAGGCGTTGAAAACGGGGGCGCCGATAGCCGAGGCCGCACTGGATGCCGGCTTTGCAGACCAGCCACATTTTCAGCGTACGTTTAAGCGTTTGCTGGCGGCAACGCCACAGCAATACCGCCGAGGATCAGTCGATCAGCAGATAGATGCAGCTGGCCGCAAGTAGCACGGCAAGTGCTCGATTGATCAGGACCAGTGTGCGGGGGCGCTGGATGAATCGGCGCAGATAGGCGCCGGTGTAGACCCAACAGCTTAACGACAGCCAGCAAATAGGCAGGTAAAGAGCTGCGAACAGGAAGACTTCTCTCACATCCTGACCACTGGTGTAGGCACCGATGCCCGACGCCGAGGCCAGCCATGCTTTCGGATTGAGCCACTGCATGATGGCCCCGGTCATGAAGCCCGGCGCCTTGCTGGCATGTTCTTCCGGCAGTTGGCCGTTATCGCGAAACAGCTGAATGCTGAGGTACAGCAGAAAGGCGATGCCAGCCCAGCGCAGCAAGGTGGCAGCGCCCGGTAGCGCCAGAAGCGCGGAATAAAGCCCCAGGCCAATGGTCATAAATAGTGCTATAAACCCCAGAGTGGCACCGGTCACAAAGATCAGGCCCCTGGAAATGGGGTAGCGGGTACCGCTGCTCAGGCATACCAGGTTCACAGGGCCCGGTGAAATCGATGCGGCAAGCGCAAAGGCGGCCATGGGCAGAATCAATGTGAGTGTCATTATGGTCTCTCTACCAGTGCGTTCGGCCAGAGTGTGCGATAGATGCCGCTTGGCGTATTGAACAAAATTGCACTGCTCGGGCCGATCGGGATAGGGATTCTTCCACCGCTTTGCGCTATAATCGCGCCTTTCTTAACCCCTGTCGGCGCTCGCCCTCAGGCTCAATCCTGAACAGTTGATCCCTATGTCTGCACACACACCCAAAGTTGGTTTTGTCAGCCTTGGCTGCCCCAAGGCGCTGGTTGATTCCGAACGTATTCTCACCCAGTTGCGCTCCGATGGTTACGAGGTGGTGCCCTCCTATGATCAGGCGGATCTGGTAGTGGTGAACACCTGTGGCTTTATCGACGCAGCCAAAGCGGAATCCCTGGAAGCGATTGGCGAGGCCCTGAACGAAAACGGCAAGGTGATCGTGACCGGATGCATGGGCGCGCAGGCGGATGAGATTACCAATATCCACCCGCAGGTGCTGGCCGTGACCGGGCCGCAGCAGTATGAGCAGGTGGTGGGCGCGGTGCATCAGTACCTGCCCAAGCCCGAGCGCAAGCATGAGCCGTTCATCGATCTGGTGCCACCGCAGGGGATCAAGCTGACACCGCGTCATTATGCCTACCTGAAAATATCGGAAGGCTGTAACCACCGCTGTACCTTCTGCATCATTCCTTCACTGCGCGGCGATCTGGTATCGCGTCCGGTGGGCGATGTGATGGATGAGGCCGAGCGTCTGGTGAGTGCCGGGGTACAGGAGCTGTTGGTGGTGTCGCAGGACACCAGTGCCTACGGCGTAGATACCAAATACCGTACTGGCTTTTGGCAGGGGCGTCCGCTCAAGACCCGCATGAAAGAGCTGTGCGAAGCGATGGGTGATCTGGGCGCCTGGGTGCGTCTGCACTACGTCTATCCCTATCCGCACGTGGATGATGTGATTCCGCTGATGGCCGAGGGCAAGATCCTGCCCTATCTGGACATACCGTTCCAGCACGCGCATCCGGATGTGCTGCGTGCCATGAAGCGTCCGGCCGCCAGCGAGAAAACGCTGGATCGCATCAATGCCTGGCGCGACATCTGCCCCGACATCACGCTGCGCTCCACCTTTATCGTCGGCTTCCCGGGCGAGACCGATGCGCAGTTCGAGTACCTGCTCGACTTCCTGGATGAGGCTCAGCTGGATCGTGTAGGCTGCTTCACCTATTCACCGGTAGAGGGCGCGACCGCCAATGCGATTCACCCTGCTGTACCTGAAGAGGTGAAAGAGGAGCGTCTGGCGCGCTTCATGGAGAAGCAGGCGGCCATCAGCGCGCGCAAGCTGCAACAGAAGATTGGCCGCGAGCTTGAAGTGTTGATCGATGAAGTCGGTCTGGATGGCTCCATTGGGCGTACGCAGGCGGATGCACCGGAAATCGACGGTCAGATCTATCTGCTCGATGACGTGAACGTGAAGCCGGGCGACCGGGTGCGTGTGCGCGTAACCGATGCAGATGAGCACGACCTTTGGGGCGAGCGCATCAAGCCCTGAGCTTTGTTTTACCCTGATCCACGCCAAATCCGGGCGCGTAATATGATGGCCCGGGTTTTGCTTATGGGTTAGGCCACATCCCGCATGTTTATCGAGGTTATTATGCAGTATTCACTCTTTCCCTGGTTTCAGCCGATCGTGGAAATTGCCACCGGTCGTGTTGCAGGTTATGAGGTACTGGCCAGACGCAAGGATGAACAGGGTCGGGTTGTATCGGCGGGTGCCTTGTTTCAGGATTCGACTCTACCGGCTGCGGAACGTCTGCAGCTGGATCGTGATGTACGCCGCCAGGCGCTGAATGCCTTTCTTTCTGCGCCCCAAGACACCTATTTGACCATCAACTTGTCACCGGAATGGATTGATGCGCTTGATCCGCTGGAGCCTTTGCCCACGCTGGAGATGATGCGTGAGACGGGTGTGGACCTGAGTCGTGTGATTGTCGAAATCACAGAGCATGGCGGCGGGATTGATCGCATTCACCACTTGGCTCGCCGGTATCGTGCTGAAGGGGTACGGGTGGCGCTGGATGACTTTGGCACCGGTTTCCAGCAGCTGGATCGGCTGTTGGCCTTTACACCGGATCTGCTCAAAATTGACATGCGCATGTTCAAAAACAGTGCATTTGGGCACCAGGAGAGTGCACTGCTGCACACGTTGGGTGACATGGCATCGCGTCTGGGCAGCAAGCTGATTTTTGAAGGGGTTGAAACCGAGGAAGAGTTTTTCCTCGCGCTGCAGTGTAACGCCAGTTACGTGCAAGGCTTTATTTTTGATCCGGCACTGCCCGATTTTCTGGCACCGGATGCCTGCTATGACCGGGTACAGCAGTTGCTGCAGCGCTATCTAGAGCAAATGATCGAGCAGTCTGCGCGGCGGCAGTGGCACCTGGAAGGTATGCAGAGCCAGTTGTTGGCGTTGCGTGATCTGTTGCTGGCAGGCGAGGGGGTCGAGGCTCTCAGGCACTACTGCCCGGATGCGGCCATTCTGCGTTGCTTCATCTGTGACCGTCAGGGGCTACAGGTATCGCCCAACTATGAATACCGAGACGGCCAGTGGCACGAAGATGTGCGAGTGATTGGTCACAACTGGAGCTGGCGCCCCTGGTTCTATCAGTTGGTGGCGGCTGAGGATTATGAGCGGCGGATTCTGCGCTCGGCGCCCTATATGGACATCAGTGGCAACCAGCGCTGTTTTACCTTGACGCTGGCGCTGGACCAGCAGCGGGTGCTGCTGGTGGATGTGCTGGATCAGCTGGCCAGCGGAGACCCGATCTCGCCGCAGACCTCGTTCCACAGTGACTTGATGCCGGACTTGTCCTGATCACTGAGCTGGTCAACGCTGAAGGCGTTGTCGAGGCTTTCCTGCAGATTGTGCAGGAAAGCTTCACCTGATTCCGGCAGTTCAGCCGCCACCAGATTCAGGTGGCTGATCAGGTAGCTGCAGTAAAACAGCTCATCGGGATTGTCCAGAGCAGCCTGTTCGCGTGTCAGCAGGCAGTTTTCGGTTGCGCTGATCAATGCTTCGCTCATGGTGTCTCCAGGTTTTTCAGCAGCAGGGCATAGGTTTTGCCATCGGATTCGGTCTGCTGCAGACGAACGATGAGGTAGTCCAGTTCAGGGGCAAACCATATCAGGGTTTCCCGATCGGCATCTTCGCCCCGGTCGCGCATGACGCGCACGGTATTAAATGTACCGTAGGGGGTTTCGACCTGCTCTTCACCGGTCACGGCAAAGGCGTAGGTTTTTACTTTTCCGCCATCTGCAACCTGATAGGACATGCTCTGCTCTCCTGCCTTCAGGTCGAGCCGCATCTGCAGCTGGTAGCTCAGCTTGTCCTGAGTGCCGGCTTCAATGGCCATTTTCCAGGGTTTGTCCTTTACCACATTGGTGGCTTTACCGGCGGGCCAGTCAAAGTCAATGTGGGCGCTACGGCTTTTGCCGAGCACCTTGCGGTAATAATCGTATTTGAGCGGGCGAATCATCTCGCCGCTGCGGTAATCGAAGGATGATGCTTCGCGGATGCCCGCCATCATGGCGGAGGCCTCTGAGCTGAAGTGCCAGAGACCATCGGTATCGCGTCGCAGCTCGCGCACCGCTTCACCGCTGAGTGATATGCCAAGGTCAAACTCGGTCGTATACACTGCCTTGAATGGCGGCAGAGGGTCGGTGTCGGCGAGAGCGGGTGTGCCCAGCAGCAACAGGGCTGACAGCCATGTTGCCTTGAATTGAAGAGTCATGCAGCCTCCATCGGTCAGTTGCCGTATTGGAAACCCGTTGTCGGAAGAGGTTCCCCATCAAGCGTAACGCCGGTATCGGTCAGTGCCAATCGGTTCAGACAAAACCACTCCACCGCCAGCGGGTAAATCCTGTGCTCCAGTGCATGTACGCGCTGTTGCAGGCTGTCCGCGGTTTCATCCGCGGCAATCGGGACGCTGGCCTGTACGATCACGGGGCCTCCGTCCAGCTCCTCGGTGACGAAGTGAACGCTGCAGCCGTGGGCTGCGTCGCCGGCGTCCAGTGCACGCTGGTGCGTATTCAGTCCCTTGTACTTGGGCAGCAATGAGGGATGAATGTTGAACAGACGGCCATGGTAATGACGCACCAGTTCAGGTGTCAGGATACGCATGAAGCCGGCCAGTACCACTAGATCGGGGCAGTAACTGTCGATCAGCTCAACCAACGCCTGATCAAAGGATTCACGGTCGGCAAACTGCTTGTGGTCGAGCAGGCGGGCGTCAACGCCAGCCTGCTCCGCCCGGGTCAGGCCGTAGGCATCGGGGCGGTTGCTGATCACCGCCACGATGCTGCCGTTAATCTGTCCCGCGCGTGTCTGATCGAGAATGGCCTGCAGGTTGGAGCCGCTGCCGGAGATCAGTACAACGATGCGTTTGGACGCCATGTTCAGGCTCCCTGACGCAGCTCAACCTGTTCTTCGCCTTCGGCGGCCGCTTCGATCTGGCCGATCAGCCATGCGCTTTCGCCTTCAGCCTGCAGCAGTGCAATGGCCGCGTCTGCCTTGTCGGCGGGGACGGCGATGACCATGCCAACACCACAGTTGAAGGTGCGGTACATCTCGCGTGCATCCACGTTACCTTCGGCCTGCAGCCACTGGAATACAGGCGGCAGCGACCAGGAGTTGGTGTTGATGACCGCCTTGGCCGAGGCAGGCAGTACGCGCGGAATGTTTTCCAGCAGGCCACCACCGGTGATGTGCGACAGTGCATTGACCTGGGATTCGCGGATCAACTTCAGGATCGACTTGACGTAGATGCGGGTCGGCTCCAGCAGGGCGTCGGCCAGCGTCTTGTCACCCATCGGCTGCTGCAGGTCGGCATTGGATACTTCAAGAATCTTGCGGATCAGAGAGTAGCCGTTGGAGTGCGGGCCGGAAGAGGCCAGGCCGATCAGGGCGTCGCCCACCTGTACCTTGCTGCCGTCGATGATTTCGGACTTTTCGACCACGCCCACGCAGAAACCGGCCAGATCGTAGTCGTCGCCTTCGTACATGCCCGGCATTTCGGCGGTTTCACCACCCACCAGTGCCGCACCGGCCAGTTCACAACCGGCACCGATGCCGGTGACAACGTCAGCAGCCATATCCACATTCAGATGGCCCGTGGCATAGTAGTCGAGGAAGAACAGCGGCTCGGCGCCGGCCACGACCAGGTCGTTGACACACATGGCCACCAGATCGATACCGATGGTGTCGTGCTTTTTCAGATCCATTGCCAGGCGCAGCTTGGTGCCCACGCCATCGGTACCCGATACCAGTACCGGTTGCTTGTAACCGGCCGGCAGCTCGCACAGGGCACCGAACCCACCCAGTCCACCCATGACCTCAGGACGGGCAGTGCGTTTGGCGACACCTTTGATACGCTCGACAAGCGCGTTTCCGGCATCAATATCAACGCCGGCATCCTTGTAGCTCAGGGAAGTTTTTTCAGAACCTGTAGACATGGGTGAGTCAACCTTTAAAGCGGGTAAATAACGGTAAAAAATTATTGCGCTAGTTTATCAGGTTGCAGGCGCTCTGTGTTAGAGTTACGCGCGTCATTTACACGCCGTATGTTTTTCCTCGGTATCGCGAACCATAAGACGCTTGCAGTGATTCAAAAAGAGAAAAGCCGTTCTGCTGCACCTGTGCAGTTACCTCTGGGAATAACGCTGCGGGATGATGCCCGCTTCGAAAACTTCGTCCGTGGCCGTAACGGGCTGGTGTGTGCTGCCCTGGAAAAGTCCGTGGCCGGCTTTGGCGAGCAGTATCTCTACCTCTGGGGGCATACCGGTACGGGGTGCTCACACCTGCTGCAGTCCTGCTGTCACGCCTCGGACCCGATTCGCCGCAGTGCCGTTTACCTGCCGCTGGCCGAACTGAAACAGTATGGCCCACAGTTGCTGGAGGATTTTGATCAACTGGATCTGGTATGCATTGATAACCTGGAGCAAATTGCCGGTGACCCTGAGTGGGAAGAGGCGTTGTTCCATCTGTATAACCGGATGCGCGCCAACGGCCATGTCCTGATTATTGCAGCGAGCCTGCCGCCTGCAAAACTGGGGATTCGACTGGCGGATCTTGAGTCGCGCCTCAACTGGGGCATGGTATTCCAGTTGCAGCCGCTGGATGACGATACCAAGGTGGTGGCACTGCGTGCGCGTGCTCAGGCGCGTGGCCTGCAGCTGGGTGATGATGTCATCCGCTATCTGATGCACCACGGCAGCCGTAACATGGCCCATCTGCTGGTCACGCTGGACAAGCTGGATGTGGCCTCGCTCAGTGCCCAACGCAAGATTACCGTTCCTTTTGTGAAGCAGGTTATGAACTGGTGATCCAGCCAGCCCGCGTACCTGCCTTTCGTATCGTCGAACAGAATGCACGCTTTGTCGTGATCAACAAGGCCCCCGGTATCAGCATGCACAAGGATGATCAGGCCGCCGGTCTGGCGATGCTGTTGGCACAGGCGTTGGGGCAACCGGTCTGGCCGGTGCATCGGCTCGATAGAATGACTTCGGGCCTGGTGGTGTTCGCGCTCTCGGCCGCAGTCGCTGCCGAGCTGTCGGCGGCCTTTGCTGCACAAAAAGTCAGTAAGTTCTATTTGGCGCTGAGCGATCACAAGCCGAGCAAAAAACAGGGCCGTATCGAGGGTGGAATGGTTCGCAGCCGTCGCGGCAGCTGGAAGCTTACGCGTACAGACGAAAACCGGGCGCGTACCGAGTTCTACAGTGCATCGCTCAAGCCAGGCCTGCGCGCCTTTCTGTGTCGTCCCTACACCGGTAAAACACATCAAATCCGTGTCGCCCTGAAAAGCATCGGTGCTCCGATTATTGGCGATCCGATCTATCATGAAAAAACGGATGCGGCGCAGCCGAACGTGGCCCAGCCAGATCGTGGTTATCTGCATGCCTGGCATTTGAGCTTCAGCCTTGCAGACAAGGACTGTGCCTTTTGTACTGACCCTGACCGGGGTGAGCTCTTCCGGTTGCCCGAGATGGCAGCGCTGCTGGCAGGTGAATGGCGTGATCCTTTTGCTCTGCGCTGGCATGGTACTGCCGGCTGATTTATCATGCGCCTCTTATGAAGACTGATCAAAAAATGAACGAAAATCGTGTGCAGCGGGATTTTTACGCCCGTGACTCTGAGGAACAGCAACTCTTCCTTACCGATACCTGGTGCGACAATTGCCAACAGCTGGGGCTGGGGATGTCCGACCCTGAGGAATACGAGCTGTATGGGCTGGTCTTTATTGAAGGCAAGTGCAATCAGTGCGGCGACACCGTTCTGACCGAACTGACCGAGGATGCGTTCGACGATGAGTGATGTGGCTCAGCAGCGCTTTGGTGGTACGGCTCGGCTCTATGGACTGGACGGGCTCGAACTGTTTCAGCGGTCCCATGTGGCGGTTATTGGTATCGGGGGCGTTGGTTCCTGGGTAGCGGAGGCACTGGCGCGCAGCGGCATAGGCGAAATTACGCTTATTGATCTGGATGATGTGTGTGTCACCAATACCAATCGTCAGATCCATGCGCTCAGCTCCACTATCGGCCAGTCCAAGGTTGGCGTGATGGCCGAGCGTATCCACGACATCAATCCGGACTGTCTGGTGCATGAGGTGGAAGCCTTTGCCACCCGCGACAATCTGGATGAGTTGCTGCACGACGATCTCGACTATGTCGTGGATGCCATCGACAGCGTGAAGGACAAGGCAGCGGTCATCGCCTGGTGCAAGCGGCGCAAGGTGCCGGTAATCGCCATCGGCGGTGCCGGTGGTCAGATCGATCCAACTCTGATTCGCGTTGCCGACCTCACGCGCACGCAAACCGATCCGCTGGCGGCGAAGGTGCGTTCCTTCCTGCGGCGTCACTATCGTTTCAGCAGCAGCGGGCGCCGCTTTGCCGTTGAATGTGTTTATTCTGAAGAGCAGCTGCGCTACCCGCAGCCGGACGGCAGTGTCTGTCAGCAGAAGAGCGTGATGGAGAACGGTACGCGACTGGATTGTGCCGGCGGTTTCGGGGCCACCACAGTCGTGACCGCAACTTTCGGTTTTGTGGCGGTATCTCGGGTGCTGAAAAAACTGCAGGAACGTGCCGCCCGCGAGCAATCAGTCTGACATGTAACCCCTCTTGTGGCCGTTGCGTGTCACGTTTCTCGAAATTCAGTCAAAAAAAACCCCTCTTCATCTGAAGAGGGGCAGGCAAAGTGCAAACAACTCAAAACGGCCAGAGTTGGAAATGGGATGCGAGAGCTTGAGGAAGAGCAACGACTCTCGCAATGTCCTGCCAGACAGGACATCTTCAATATCGCTCATTTTTGTGCGCCGCACAATACGTTTTATAAACGAATTGGTTATAAAACATGATTTTTATTGTGCAGTGCAGTAATCAGAGCTCCAGATAGTGCAGTAATCAGAGCTCCAGATTCAGGCGGCTGAAACGGAACGGGTGCGCCTCGTAAGTGCCAATGACGCGTACCTCCTCGGCAAAGAAATTCAGTTCCTGCAGGGCAAATTTCATCGCTTGCTCATGAGGGTGGCCTTCAATATCCAGGTGAAAGCTGGACACGGTCATGGTTTCAGAGGCCATGTAGCTTTCCAGCTTGACCATGTTCACTCCGTTGGTGGCAAAGCCGCCCAGTGCCTTGTACAGCGCCGCCGGGATGTTGCGCACACGGAACATGAGGGACGTGATGTAACGCACATCCTTTTCCAGCGGCGGTATCATCTGGTCGCGTGACAGAATCATGAAGCGGGTAGTGTTGCCGGTCTTGTCCTGAAAGTTTTCTCGCAGTACTTCCAGCCCGTACAGCTCGGCCGCCAGACTGGAGGCGATGGCGCCATGACCCGGGGTACGCTTTTGTGACAACTCATCGGCAGAGCCTGCGGTATCCAGCGCGGCAACCGGCTCAATTCCGAGGCTGCGGATGTTTTCGGCACACTGTGCCAGTGCCTGAGGATGCGACGAGACCGTTTTCAGGTCTTCGATGCGGGTGCCCGGCAGCGCCAGCAGGCAGTGGTTGACCGGCTCAAAGTGCTCGCCAATCACATGCAGGCGCGTTTTCGGCATCAGGCGGTAGATCTCTTCAACCCGGCCGGCGGTGGAGTTCTCCAGCGGAATCATCGCCAGTCGCGCTTCGCCGCGCTCGACCATAAACATCGCTTCAACAAAGCTTTCGCAGGCGCGAGGCGTCAGCTCCGGGTGCACGTGGCGGCAGGCAAGGTGGGAATAGGCCCCTTCGTGGCCCTGATAGGCGATAATGGTGTTGGCGGTCATGGTATCCATACAGACTGAATAGAATGGGGCCGCTATTATGGCACAGGCGTTGATCGGCTGAAAAAAATATCTGCCTTTGCTAAGGTTCCGCGCTTGCCTAAGAGAGACTGCCAATGCCCGAACGTGCCACGTCTTCAAAATTTCGCCTGTCGCTTGGCCTCAAAATTCTGCTGTATAGCCTGCTGTTTCTGTTGCTGGCCTGGTGGGGTGGTCGGGTTGCCTATGATCGGGCCATGCAGCAGTTGCATGTGGAAGGTTCCGATCGGTTGCTGAACAGCATCGGCCAGCTGCGCCGCAGTCTTGGTCAGTACAACTATTTGCCCTTTCTGGTTGCACAGAACCTGCAGGTCAGAGACTTTCTGCGCCAACCGGATGAACATAACCGTACTCTGGTGAACCGGGTACTGGAGCAGTTCAACCTGGTGGCCGGCTCTACGGCTCTGTTTGTGCTGGATCCTACCGGCGAGGCGTTGGCCTACAGCAACTGGCGGGATGAAAGCTCACAACAGTTGCGCTCGCAGTGGCAGCAGCACTATTTCCAGCAGGCACTGGCGGGAGAGCAGGGGCAGGAGCTGCAGTATCAGGAGGATCTGGAAACCGCGACTTTCTTCATGTCAGCGCCGATCTATGATGGCGGGCTGGTGGGGGTAGCCGTGATTCGGCTGGATGTACCCCGGCTGAGTGAACAGCTGACGACGGACCACCCGTTGCTGGTGGTGTCACCCACGGGAGAGCTGGTATTCAAGTCTGATCTGGGGTGGCCACTGGGGCAGCTGGAGTCCCGGCTGTTGAGTGATGGTACCCGTCTGCAGCTTGTGCCGCATAAAGACTCCATGGCAATCATGCATCGAGTTGAGCTGGATGATCTGGGCTGGCAGGTGAGCACACTGACCGATATCCGTCCGGCCAGGCAGCGTGAGCAGTTGGTGGTGGCCTCGGTACTTTCCGGCGGGGTGGCGCTGGGTCTGTTGCTGCTGTACCTGCGTGAGTCACGCCAGAAACGTCGGCTCCAGCTGGAGAGACTGCAGGAGAGGGCACGCAGTGAAGAACAGCAGCGTGACATCATCAATACCGCGCAGGTCGGGTTGATACACATTACGCCTTTGGGCCAGGTTGAGCTGGTCAACCCGATGGCGATGCAGCTGTTTGGCGTTTCGGCGGAACAGATTCGGCACCAGCCGGTGCTGAACCTGCTGCGGGCCGGCTTTTCGGCTCGGCCGCTGCAGCAGGCGCTGGGTGCATTGGGCAGCGAACGCTTTCAACCACTGACCGGGCTGGAAGTGGTCGGCCAGCGTGCGGATGGCAGTGAGTTTCCAATGCTGATCTCGATTCGGCAGATGGATCGACACCCTGAGCTGGGCTATCTGGTCACTCTGATCGATATCAGCCGTCGCAAGCGGTTGGAGCAGGCGCTTCGAGAAGCCAACGAGTCGCTGGAACAAAAGGTGGTTGCACGCACCCAGGCATTGCAGGAAGCTCAGGCGGAGCTGGTGCAGGCTGGAAAGCTGGCGGCGCTGGGGCGGATGTCGGCTTCTGTCGTACATGAGCTCAATCAGCCGATGACCGCCATGCGTACCTATCTCGCCATTGCTGAAAAGCAGCTGGATAATCCTGATGCACTGGTGCGTAACCTGCGCCAGCAACAGCAGCTGCTGGACCGCATGGCGTTGATTACCGGGCAGCTGAAAACCTTTGCCTATCGCAAACCGGAGCGTATCGATCCGGTGTCGCTGCAGCAGGTGATGGAACAGGTGCTGCAGCTGTTTCGTGGTCGCTTCGAGGAGCTGGATCTGCAACTGCATTTTGATCCGCCGCCGCCTGACATGAAAATTGCCGGTGATTCCGCACGCTATGAGCAAGTGATGATTAATCTGATCAAGAACAGCTGCGACGCCATGTCGACACGACCCGGTGAGCACCACCTTTGGATCAGTGTGCAGGCCATAGAGAACGGACAGATGCTGCTGGATGTGCGAGACAACGGCCCCGGCATTGAGCCCGAGCATCGCACTCAACTGTTTGAGCCATTCTTCACCACCAAGGAGGTGGGCCAGGGGCTGGGGTTGGGCTTGGCAATCGTACACAGTATTTTGCGTGACCTCGGTGGCAGTATCGAACCTGTTGATCAGGCTGAAGGTGCCTGTTTCCGGCTGAGCATGCCGCTTTACCAACCAAGGAGCGAATAATGATTGATCAGGGCCGCGTACTGCTGGTGGATGATGAGGCGATGGTGCGTGAAGCAACTGCCCAGTGGCTGGAGCTGTCCGGTTTCAGTGTGGAGTGTTTCAGCCGTGCTGAGCAGGCGCTGGAGCGGATAGATCCGTTCTGCCCCGGCATTCTGTTGACTGATGTGCGCATGCCCGGCATGGATGGCCTTAAGTTGATGACCGAAGCGCTCAAGCGTGCACCGGATCTGCCGGTGATTCTGCTCACGGCACATGGCGATGTGGATATGGCTACGGCGGCCATGCGCGAAGGTGCCTACGACTTTATCGAAAAACCCTTTGTGCCCGAGCGCCTGGTGGAGCGGATTCGCCGAGCCTGTGAAAAGCGACGGCTGATGCTGGAAAACCTGCGCCTGCAGCAGAGTCTGGCCAGTCGTTCGGTGCTGGAAGCGCGTCTGATCGGCATTTCACCGGCCATTCAGCGCCTGCGGCGAGAGCTGCTGGCGTTGGCCGAGCTGGATACCAATGTGATCATCTACGGTGAGACCGGTACAGGCAAGGAGCTGGTGGCGCAGTGTCTGCACGAGTACAGCATTCGAGGCAAGAAGCAGTTCGTGCCAATCAACTGTGGGGCCATTCCCGAAAACCTGATTGAAAGTGAGTTGTTTGGGCATGAGGCCGGTGCGTTTACCCATGCGGCCAAGCGCCGTATCGGCAAGTTTGAGTATGCCAGTGGCGGTACCCTGTTTCTGGACGAGATTGAGAGCATGCCGCTGCACCTGCAGATCAAGTTGCTGCGGGCGCTGCAGGAGCATGTGATCGAACGGCTGGGTTCCAATACATTGATTCCGGTCGATCTGCGTGTGGTGGCTGCTGCGAAGGTGGACCTGCGTGGCGACCCCAATTTCCGTGAAGACCTGTTCTATCGTCTCAGTGTCTCCGAGCTGCATATTCCGCCACTGCGTGAGAGGATCGAGGATGTGCCGTTGCTGTTTGCTCATTATGCCGGCCGCGGCGCTGATGAGCATGACCGTGAAGCGCGCCAGCTTAGTGATCATGATCTGGATGCGCTTCAGTCCTACGCCTGGCCGGGTAATGTGCGTGAGCTGAAGAACATCGCCATCCGCTACGCCGTGGACCCGCGTGCCAGCGTGGCCGAACTGCTTTCACGGCAAACACCACTAATCAGTGCACCGCTGGCCGGGCGACAGACCCTGTCGTTGGCTGTTCGAGTGGCTGAATACGAGTCGCAACTTATTCGTGAAGCGTTGGAGCGGCACCAGGGCAATATCAAGGCGGTCATGGATGAGCTGGACCTGCCACGCCGGACGCTGAACCAGAAAATGCAGCGTTATGGCCTGAATCGCAGTGATTTTACAGCGCAATAAGCGATTTTTTGCCTATGCTCAGAGGGCTTAATAGGCGAAATTTAGCTCATCAGGTCAGTGTTGCATGCTGAATATATATGTAAAACAAAGGGTTGTAAGGGTCGAGTGAGTTGGCCCGGTTCCTGCTTTGTTATTCAGGTCACTAACAACAACGACTGATGACATAACGATAAGGGATACCAAGATGAATCAGAGCAAACGCACCCTGATCAAGGCAATGGGTCTGACCCTGGCCATGGCAACCGTTGGCGGCGCTGCCGGTCTGGCACAGGCTGAAGAAAAACGTTCCTACATCATGGCCACCGCATCAACCGGCGGTACCTTCTACCCGGTCGGCGTGGCCATTGCGACACTGGCAAAAGTAAAGCTTGAGCCCACCATCGGCCTGTCCGTTTCTGCCATCAACTCCGCCGGTTCCGGTGAAAACATCAAACTGATGCGTGAGAACCAGGTTCAGTTCTCGATCCTGCAGGGTCTTTATGGGGCCTGGGCCTGGAACGGTGAGGGCGAGCTGAAACAGTCCGGCAAACAGGATTACCTGCGCTCGGTCACCATGCTGTGGCAGAACGTGGAGCAGTTCGTGGTTCGCACACCCTATGCGAAAACCGGCACCATCATGGACTTGAAGGGCTTTGAGGGCGAGAAGTTCTCCATCGGGCCGAAAAACTCAGGCACTGAAGGCTCCGGCCGTACCATTCTGGGCAATTTGGGTATCGACCCGGACAGCTTCAGCCTGGCCTACATGGGTTATGGCCCGTCGGCTGATGCGATGCAGAACGGCACTATTGATGGCATGAACATTCCGTCGGGCGTTCCGACCTCAGCCATCACCCGAGCCTATGCCGCCATGGGTGGTGATATCACCACACTGGATTTCACCGATGAGCAGATGAAGCAGGCCAACGGTCGCTATGACCTCTGGACCCGTTATGTCATTCCAGCCAACACCTATCCGGGTCAGACCAAAGAGATCAACACCATTGCTCAGCCCAACTTCCTGGCGGTCAATGCAGATGTGTCTGAAGAAGACGTTTATCAGCTGACTAAAACCATCTATGAAAACCTGACCTTCCTAAACGGTATTCATGCCGCCACCAAGGCGATGGCACTGGAAAAAGCGATTGCCGGCATGCCGGTACCGCTGCACCCGGGTGCTGTGCGTTACTACCGTGAAGCGGGCCTCGAAATCCCGGATCACCTGATCGCCGAGTAAGCCAGGCTTGCTCACCAGTCTGTCGACTGCACCCCTGCCAGAGGGCGGGGTGTGCAGTTGTGGTGAATACCGAATAACAGAGGACCGAGTCGATGACCTCAACGCAGCTGAATGATCAGCAGACCGCCGAGCGCCTCAAAAGCCTTGAGCTGACCAAGCGTGACGCAAATTCCCTCAGTGGGCGCTTCATTTACTGGGGCGGGGCACTGTTTGCGCTGGCCCACATCTATTTCAACACCTTGGGAACGCTGTCAGAGCTGTGGGTGGCGGCGATCCACTTTGCCGGTTTTGCATTGATCTGTGCATTGATGGTGCCGATGAGCCGCAAGGCTGGCGACTCGAAGCTGATGCTGGGATTGGACCTGCTGATCGGTCTGGCGGCGGTGGGGACAACTGCTTATCTGATGCTGTTTGAAGATGCGCTCTATGCGCGTGGTGTCAATTTTATCACCACGGATTGGATCGTATCGATTATCGCCATTGCGATTGCACTGGAATTGACACGCCGGACTACCGGCTGGTTCATTCCCTGTCTGATTCTGTTTGCCCTGACCTATGTGTTTTGGTGGGGGCAGTATGTACCGGGCATGTTCAACTTTCCGGGCCTGAACCTGGAAACCGTTTTGTACCGGAGTTTCTTCTCGTCCGAGGGGATGTTTGGTTCCATCGCCATGATCTCCTGGACCTATGTGTTCATGTTTATTCTGTTCGGTGCCTTTTTGGTGAAATCCGGTGCCGGTGATTTCATCATCGATCTGTCACGCGCCGTGGCCGGCAAGATGGTAGGTGGTCCTGGTCTGGTGGCCGTGTTTGGCTCGGGCCTGATGGGCTCGGTGTCCGGTTCATCCGTTGCCAATACGGTATCCACCGGTGTCATCACCATTCCGTTGATGCAGAAGGCCGGTTTTCCGCCGCGTTTTGCCGCCGGTGTTGAGGCAGCGGCCTCTACCGGTGGTCAGTTGATGCCACCGGTGATGGGGGCAGGTGCGTTCATCATGGCGTCTTACACCCAGATCCCCTATGTCACCATCATTGGGATAGCGGCATTGCCGGCGTTGCTGTATTTCCTGTCGGTCGGCTTCTACGTGCGGGTTGAGGCCAAGCGCAGCCATGCCCATGCGATTGAGATGGATGCACGCCCGGTGGGTGAGGTGTTCAAGGAAGGCTGGCACTGTCTGTTGCCGCTGGTGGTACTGGTTACCCTGCTGGTAAAAGGTTTTACACCTACCTATGCAGCCGGTATTTCCATTCTGTCCGTGGTAGTGGCGTCCTGGCTGTCGCCGCGCAAGATGGGACCGCGAGCGATTGTCGATGCGCTGGCACAGGGCTCAAAAAACATGGCCACCACCGCCATGCTGCTGATTGCGGTCGGACTGGTGGTGAATGTGGTCTCCATGACCGGCATCGGCAATACCTTCTCATTGATGGTGACCGACTGGGCCGGTGGCAGCCTGCTCATCACGCTGGTGCTGGTGGCGTTGGCATCGCTGGTATTGGGGATGGGCCTCCCGGTCACGGCCGCTTACATCGTGCTGGCGACCCTGTCGGCGCCGGCACTGTATGGCCTGATGGCCGAGCGGGAACTGTTGCAGCTGATGGTCAGTGGCAATTTGCCGGAAGCGGCGCGTACCATTTTCATGCTGGTGGACCCTGCCAGTCTTTCCGCATTGGCCGCGCCCATGAGCGAGGCGCAGGCGATGGGCCTGCTGGAACAGGTGCCGGCAGACTTCAAGGGGCAACTGCTGGAGCAAGCGATGGCACCCGAAAGGCTGGCCATGATCCTGCTGGCGGCCCATATGATCATTTTTTGGCTGTCGCAGGACTCCAATGTGACCCCTCCGGTCTGTCTGACAGCCTTTGCGGCGGCGGCAATTGCCCGTACACCGCCCATGGCGACCGGCTTCACCGCCTGGAAAATCTCCAAAGGGCTGTATGTGGTACCTCTGTTGTTTGCCTATACCCCGTTTATTGGCGGCAGCTGGGTTGAAGTACTGACCATTTTTGCCTTTGGTATTCTCGGCATGTATGCCTTTGTCGGATTCATGGAAGGCTATCTGGAAGGGCGGCTTAACCTACTGTTGCGTCTGTTCAGCGGTGTCTGCGCTATCGGTCTACTCTGGCCTCATGGCCAGCTGGCCTATGACTTGGTGGCTGCCGTGGCGTTTGTAGGCTTGTTTCTGTTCAGTCGTCGCTATGGGGAAAAGCCGGCCACCGGTGCCGCTACAGAGGCGAGTGCGAACCATGCATGACTTTATTCTGATTGGTGGCGGAATTCTCGGGCTGGCAACAGCACTGGAGTTGCAACAGCGCTTTCCAGGCAAGCGGATACTGGTGCTGGAGAAAGAGTCTGGCCCGGCGCAGCACCAGACTGGCCACAACTCCGGCGTGATTCACGCCGGGGTTTACTACAAGCCCGGTAGTCTGAAAGCGCGCTTTTGCAAGGCCGGCAATCTGGCCACCAAGGCGTTCTGTCGGGAGCATTACATTCCCTTCGATGAGTGTGGCAAGTTGCTGGTAGCGACCAATGCGCAGGAACTGGAGCGGATGCAGGTATTGATCGGTCGCTGTGCCGAGAATGACTTGCCCATTGAAGTGCTTGATGCCGGTCAATTGAAAGCCCGTGAGCCCAATATCACGGGGGTAGGAGCCATTTTTGTACCTTCAACCGGCATTGTCAGCTACAGCCGCATCTGTGAAAAGATGGTTGAGCTGGTAGAGAAAGCCGGTGGAGAGGTACGTTTCAACACCGAGGTGAAACGGATCGAAGAGCGCGAAGCCGATCTGCAGGTTGAAACTGAAACCGAACTGCTCAGTGCTGGCCACCTGATCGCGTGCGCGGGGCTCTGGTCCGATCGCATTGTGAAAATGCTTGGACCAACGCCCAATTTTCGTATCGTACCGTTTCGGGGCGAGTACTTTCTGTTGCCACCGGAGCATGACCGCATTGTGAACCATCTCATCTATCCCATTCCTGATCCCGAGTTGCCGTTTTTGGGTGTACATTTGACCCGTATGATCGATGGTACGGTCACCGTTGGGCCTAATGCGGTGCTTGCCTTTAAGCGCGAGGGTTATCGCAAACGGGATATCAGCCTGTCTGAATTGGCGGGTATGCTGAGCTGGCCCGGGCTGTTGAAAATGCTGGCTCGCAACCTGGAGCCCGGACTTAACGAAATGAAAAACAGCCTGTTTCGAAGCGGCTATCTGCAACTTGTGCGAAAGTACTGTCCGCAGTTGACGCTGGACGATCTGAAGCCCTATCCGGCAGGGGTGCGGGCGCAGGCTGTGGCGCGAGATGGCTCACTGGTAGACGACTTCCTGTTCGTTAAAACCGATCGCGCACTGGTGGTGTGCAATGCACCTTCCCCAGCAGCAACCTCTGCCATTCCCATTGCGGCACATATCGTTGATCAGTTAAGAGCTAAAGTGAATGAGTCATGAAGCCTGCAGAGTCTTTGCAGAAGGGGCTGGCGTCCGCGCCTGATTGCGGATAATCTCGGTGTCACAGCCATACGCACATGGCTGGCGTCGCTCGGACGGTTCCGGGCGCTGACGTTTATCGAGGCTTATATGACTGACAAGACCGGTGTGCAATCCGTACGCCATTTTTCCCGTATTGATCGTCTTCCCCCCTATGTGTTCAACATCACGGCTGAATTAAAGATGGCCGCTCGTCGACGTGGCGAGGATATCATTGACTTCAGCATGGGGAACCCTGACGGGGCCACACCTCCCCATATTGTTGAAAAACTCTGTGCCGTTGCCCAGCGTGATGATACGCATGGCTACTCGACATCACGGGGTATCCCGCGTTTGCGCAGAGCCATAGCCAACTGGTATCAGACGCGATATCAGGTCGATATTGACCCTGAAGATGAAGCGATTGTAACCATCGGCTCCAAAGAGGGGTTGGCTCATTTGATGCTCGCAACCCTGGATCATGGCGATACCGTATTGGTACCCAATCCCAGCTACCCAATCCACATTTACGGTGCCGTGATTGCCGGTGCTCAGGTCCGCTCGGTTCCGCTGGTGCCGGGGGTGGACTTTTTTGTCGAGCTTGAACGCGCCATTCGCGAGTCGATCCCGAAACCCAAGATGATCATTCTGGGCTTTCCATCCAATCCCACCGCACAGTGTGTCGAGCTGGATTTCTTTGAGCGTGTGGTCGCGCTGGCGAAGCAGTATGACGTTATCGTGGTGCACGATCTGGCCTATGCCGATATTGTCTATGATGGCTGGACCGCGCCTTCGATCATGCAGGTACCCGGTGCGCGAGATGTGGCCGTTGAGTTTTTTACGCTTTCCAAGAGCTACAACATGGCCGGGTGGCGTATCGGGTTCATGGTGGGTAACAAAGAGTTGGTACATGCGCTGGCACGTATCAAAAGCTACCACGACTATGGCACCTTCACTCCCTTGCAAGTGGCGGCCATCGCGGCACTTGAGGGCGATCAGCAATGTGTGCGCGATATCGCCGAGCAATATAGGCAGCGCCGAAACGTGTTGGTGAAAGGCCTGCATGAAGCGGGCTGGATGGTGGATAACCCCAAGGCGTCCATGTATGTCTGGGCCAAAATTCCGGATCATTATCGTGAGTTGGGATCGCTGGAATTTTCCAAAAAGCTGCTGTCCGATGCCAAGGTGTGTGTATCGCCGGGCATCGGTTTTGGTGACTACGGTGACGACTACGTGCGCTTTGCCCTGATTGAAAACAGGGATCGTATTCGACAGGCTGTCAGGGGAATCAAGGCCATGTTCCGTCAGGATGGAGTGTCGGGTAAGGATGAGACACCTTGACGTCAAGGTGACATATTCGGGCTCTTGAGGATTATGAGCCAGTGAACGAAGTCAGCCGTAGTATATTCAGCGATGTTAATACCTGATTATTATCAACGGCTGACCCGTATCTTGCTTGCGACAGCTTTAAACGCTTGTTGTCTGACCGTTAATTGGTTAGTTTGGATGGCCAAACGGATGTCAGTAGTTGGAGCGAGCCTTTAGATGGCGCTGTTTAAGACCATATCCGCAACCTCATTTATACGGCACGGATCGTGCTCGTTACACATATGTTCAAGGATTGAACACACTCCTCGCACCAGACGAAACTCGTTCGGGTCCTGCTGTTTTGGTACGGCTCATGATTGATATGTGGCAGCATCGTCTGTCGCTGCGTCAACTGAGCCGCCTGTTGATGGCTGTGGTCCTGTCCATGGTACTGGTGATGACAGGGCTTGCCTCCGTAGTTGCCAAGGGCCCCGAGTTTGAACGGGTATTCCGTGAGTCTGGTGTCATGATGCTGCTTATTGACCCTGACACAGGTAACATCGTTGAAGCCAATGACGCCGCAGCCGAGTTCTATGGTTATCCGATTGAACAGCTGCAGCAGATGACTATCCAGCAGATCAATACGTTCACTGCCGAACAGGTGGCAGAAGAACGGACTCTGGCGCAGGCCGAGGGTCGCAATTACTTTCTTTTCCGTCACCGCCTTGCCAGTGGCGAAATTCGAACCGTAGAGGTTCACTCCCGCCCTTACCGTTTCAACGAGCAGAACCTGCTGTTCTCCATCATCAATGATATTACCCCGGGCCGGCATGAAGCCCAGGATCTGTGGCACTACCAGGAGCGCCTGGAAGCGATGGTGGACGCTCAGGTAAATGAACTGGAGCGCAATCGCAAGCTGCAGATCTGGCTGCTGGCGGGTGCCCTGTTGATACAGGCGGTGGTCATTACCGCCCTGGCTCTGAATATCCAGCGGCGACGTCAGTTGGAGCGGGAGCGACGCAGAACGACAGCGGCACTTGAGCTGAGCAGTGAGCGCCTCAGAGAGGCTCAACGCATTGCCAGGGTGGGCAGTTGGGAATTGAATCACATCAATCAGCGTTTCACCTGTTCTGATGAGATGTACCGGTTGTTGGACCTTGATCCATCTGAGAGTGATTCCAGCTATCGCAAGGCGCTGTCGCGGCTGCACCCTGAAGACAGGCAGCGGATCCGGGCTGTTTACAGTGAGGCGCTTAGAAGTGGGAAAACCTACGAGATCAAGCACCGGCTGTTACTGCCGGGTGATATCGTGAAACATGTCAGTGTATGTGCTGAAACCCTATACACCCCCGAGGGTGAACCCTTGCAGACGCTGGGGACAGTGCAGGACATTACTGAGCAGCAGCTCACTCAGCAGGCGTTGACAGCATTGGCAACCACCTTTGCGCCGCTTGCCGGTGAAGCTTTTTATGAAGCGGTCTGCCGGCACCTGGTTGACGCTCTCGGGCTTGAGTATGCCTTTGTTGCACGGTTTGAAAAAGACTGTGAGCGGGCCGAAGTACTGGCGGGCTGGTCCGATGAAGGCATTATCCATCGTTTCAGCTATGACCTGCACGGTAGCCCTTGTTCTGATGTGTTGAAACAGCACCAACTTGTTTGTGCCACTGGTATTCAGACGAAATACCCTGAAGATTACATGCTCGCGGACATGGGTGCACAAGCCTATATTGGCAGCGCGTTGCTTGATAAACAGCAGCAAGCGGTTGGGCTGCTGGTTGTTATGAGTCGCAAGCCGTTGCTGCAGCCACAGATTGCAACCAACCTGATTCAGCTCTTTGTAGACAGGGTCAGTGCCGAGATGCAGCGCAATGAGGCGGAGCAGCTGATTGCACAGGCAGACCGCTATCGGCAGGTTGTGTTGAAGTTCTCCAGTCGGTTCATCAACCTGCCACTGAATCAGATTGAATCCGCTCTTGACGATGCCCTGTGCGAGATTGGCAGCTTCTTTGATGCCGATCGTTGCTATCTGTTCGAGTATGATTTTGAGCGAAAAACCGCCTCGATGACGCTTGAATGGTGCGCCGAGGGTGTGGAGCCAGGAGCACATAAACTGCAGCAACTCCCGATGAGTGAATTCCCCAACTGGGTTGCTCTGCATGAAAGAGGCGAGCCGGTTGTCATAGCAGACCTGGGACAGGTTCCCGACCCTTTTATTGTCGAAATACTGAAATCACACGGTACCAAAAGCCTGATTGGTCAGCCGTTGATGGTGAGGGGCCGCTGCACCGGGTTTATCGGTATCTCCTCCATGCGCCACCGAGACAAGTTTGGCAGCGAAACTGTAGCCCTGCTGAAACTGTTTGCAGAGTTGCTGGTGAGTCTGAGACGCAGGGAGCTTCATGAAAGCCAGCTGCGCCTGTCTGCAAGCGTATTTGATAATGCCAATGAAGGCATCATGATCACAAATCCTGACGGCAATATTGTCAGCGTCAACAACGCCTTTACCCGCACAACGGGCTATGATGCCGACGAGGTGTTGGGGCGTAACCCCGCCTTCCTTAACTCTGACCTTCAGGGTAAGCACTTCCATGCCAGCATGTGGCAGGCTTTGCAGCGTGATGGTCATTGGAGTGGTGAGGTGTGGAACCGACACAAGGACGGTGAGCTTTATGCCGTGCTGCAGAAAGTAAATGCTTTTTATGACGAGGCCGGTCGTCTGCAGGGGTATGTGGCGCTACTCTCCGATATCACAACCCTGAAGCTGCAGCAAAAACAGCTTGAGCAGATTGCCCATTTCGACCCGCTGACCGGCTTGCCTAATCGTACGCTGCTGGCGGATCGTCTGCAGCAAGCCATGGCACAGGCCAATCGTCATGGCACCAGTATCGCGGTGCTGTTTATTGACCTGGATGGGTTCAAGGCAGTGAATGATACTCATAGTCATGCGGTGGGTGACCAGCTTCTGGTACAGGTAGCACGGCGCATGAAGCGGGTGATGCGTGATGAGGATACTCTGGCCCGTCTGGGCGGGGATGAATTTGTTGCCGTATTGCAGAACCTTGAGCATCCGGATGCGAGCACTCCGGTACTCGAAAGGCTTTTGCAGGCTGCCGCCGAGCCGGTCCAGTTGGATGAGCTTGAGCTGGCCGTTTCCGCCAGTATTGGCGTGGTTTTCTACCCGCAGCAGGAATCGCTGGATGCCGACCAGTTGCAGCGTCAGGCGGATCAGGCGATGTATCAGGCCAAGCAGGCGGGCAAGAATCGTTACCATCTGTTTGATGTAGAGCGTGATCGCGCAGTACGTGATCAGCATGAAAGTCTGGAGCGCATACGGGATGCCCTGTACAGCGAAGAGTTCAGGCTGTTTTACCAGCCCAAGGTCAACATGCGGACCGGTGAGGTAATTGGATGTGAAGCACTGATTCGCTGGCAGCATCCTGAACGCGGCTTGTTGCCACCGGCAGCCTTCCTTCCCGTGATTGAGAACCACCCCTTGGCAATCGAGTTGGGCCACTGGGTGTTGTGTACGGCTCTGGATCAGCAGGTCAGCTGGAAACAGGCTGGCATGCGATTGCAGGTGAGTATCAATATTGACGCCATCCATTTGCAACATGCCAGTTTTGTTGAGCGCCTGGACAAAGAACTGCAGCAGCGACCAACGATTCAGCCCGGAGATCTGGAGCTGGAAATTCTGGAAACCACTGCACTGGATGACGTGGTGCAGATATCGGACATCATTACTGCCTGCCAGCGCCTGGGTGTGGGCTTTGCTCTGGATGACTTCGGTACCGGCTACTCGTCGCTGACCTACCTTAAGCGTTTGCCGGCTGAGCTGCTCAAGATCGACCGCAGTTTTGTGCGTGACATGCTTGATGATCCGGATGACCTGGCAATCCTGGATGGTGTCATCCGCCTGGCTCAGGCCTTCCGACGTTCTGTTATTGCCGAAGGGGTCGAAACTCAGGCCCATTGCCAGGCGTTGCTGGAGCTGGGCTGTGAGCTGGGTCAGGGGTATGCCATCGCCAGACCGATGCCGGAAGATGAACTGCCGACCTGGCTGCTGAAGTGGTCAGAGCAGTGGCAAACTGAAGCTGAAACTGAATCTGCGCAGTGATTGCCGCCGCGTTATAACCAGCGGCGGCGTGCAAGCACATAATACAAAAGCGGCACGACGATGATGGTCAGCAACGTCGACATGGCAAGACCAAACACCAGCGAGATCGCCAGTCCGTTGAAAATCGGGTCGCCAAGAATGAACCAGGCGCCCACCATTGCTGAAATGGCTGTCAGTGCGATGGGCTTGATTCTGACAGCTCCCGCCATCACTACGGCGTCTTCCAGTCCCATCCCTTCATCCTGTAACTGACGAATAAATACCACCAGCAGTATGGAGTTGCGCACAATGATGCCGGCCAGCGCGATCATGCCGATCATGCTGGTTGCGGTAAACTCTCGACCCAGCAGGGCGTGGCCGGGCAGAATCCCAATCAGCGTAAGCGGAATGGGTGCCATGATGACAAGTGGCATCAGGTAGGAACGGAACTGGGCCACCAGCAGCACAAAGATCATGAACACGCCGACACTGTAGGCCAGTCCCATGTCTCTGAACGTCTCATAGGTGATCTGCCACTCGCCGTCCCATTTCAGTGTGCCAAGCTCTGGCAGGTCGGGCTGGCGAATAAAGAACTGTTCCGGCGCATCCTCCTGCTGATTCAGTGCATTCACCATGCGGAACATGCCATAGAGTGGAGAGTCGATCTCACCGGCCATGTCCGCCGTGACATAGGTTACCGGCAGCAGGTCCTTGTGATAGCGCGCTGCGTCCCAGTCTGACTCAACAATCTGTGCGAAGCTGGCCAGTGGTATCAACAGACCTTCACGGTTGCGCAGTTGCAGCGAAAGCAGTGCCGACGGCTGTGCTTTGTCGCCTTCATGCAGAATGACCCGAATTGGGACCGGATATTTGGCGTGTTCGTCATGCAGGTAACTCAGGTTGTTGCCTCCAAGTGCTGTCTGCAATGCTTGCACTACCTGTGCCTGAGAAACTCCCAGCCGGGCGGCGCGAGCGCGATCAACCACCAGCTGCCACTGTTTCGCCGGAGCTTCCAGTGTTGAATCGATATCGACCAGTCCCTCGATCTGCTGCATCTGCGCCATCAACTGGAGCGACAGCTCCGCACGTCTGGTTGCATCAGCGGCGTATACCTCGGCCACCAGAGGTGACATGACAGGCGGGCCGGGCGGGACCTCGACAATTTTTACCGAAGCGCCAAAAGGCTCGGCGATGGCCTGCAGGGGGTGACGAAGCGATTGAGCAATGTTATGTGATGGGCGCTCGCGCTGACTCTCAGTAACCAAATTGACCTGCAGATCTCCCTGCCAGGGATCGCTGCGCAGATAATACTGGCGTACGAGCCCATTGAAGTTGATCGGCGCCGAGATGCCGGCATAGCTTTGCCAGTTTGCAACTTCAGGTACCGTCTCAAGGTGTTGCCCCAGTGACAGCAGCAGGCGTTGGGTTTCTTCCATCGGAGCAGTTTCCGGCATATCGACCACGACCTGCAGCTCCGACTTGTTGTCAAACGGCAGCATCTTCAGAATCACCAGCTGAAACACCGGCAGGGCGACGGCCAGTAAGGTCAGGCTGATCACCACCATTGCCAGCAGTGCCCGGCGGCCCCGGTGAGCCCCTAGAAACGGAGTCAGCAGTCGGCTGAAAAGCCGGAGTGTAGTCGGGTTGACACCATCACCCGAGCTGCCGGTTTCATTGGCCTGTGCGCCCCGGCGATGGTGCAGCAGACGCAGGGCCAGCCAGGGGGCAACCACAAAGGCAACAACCTGTGAAATCACCATGCCGGCTGATGCATTAATCGGGATAGGGCTCATGTATGGTCCCATCAGACCGCTGACAAAAGCCATGGGGAGCAGGGCCGCCATAATGGTCAGACTGGCCATTATCGTCGGCGCCCCCACCTCGTCTACAGCAACCGGAATGATATCCTTCACCGGATGCAGGGAGTTCTGTATGCGCCGGTTGATGTTTTCGGTGATGACGATGCCGTCATCCACCAGTATCCCGATTGAAAAGATCAGTGCAAACAGAGAGACCCGGTTCAATGTAAAACCCCAGGCCCATGAAAACACCAGCGTCAGCAGCAGGGTTACCAGTACAGCAGCACCAACGATAGTGGCCTGGCGCCAGCCCATGGCGGCCAGCACCAACAACATTACGCAAAGAGTGGCTGAAATCAGGTCTGTAATCAGCTTGCGTGCCTTGACCGAGGCGGTCTCGCCATAGTTGCGTGTGATTACCACCTCAATGTCATCAGGCAGTGCGCGGTTTTTTAGCAGCTGTAGCCTTGCTTCAATGGCTTCGGTGATGTTAATCGCGTTTTCACCGGGCTGCTTGGCAATGGCCAGTGTTACGGCGGGATAGACCTGCCCGACAGTGCCGGACTTTGCCGCGCTTTTGCCCGGACCGAAGCCCAGCATGACGCTGCGATCGGGTACCGTACTGCCCCTGCTGATTTTGGCGACATCACGCAGGGAGACGGCGGCTCCCTGATGCATGCCGATCACCAGGCTGCGGATGCTTTCGACATCTTCCAGCAGCAGGCCTGCCTGCACCGGAATGGAGAGGTTGTCACGGGTAATTCTGACGGGCTGTGAGCTGCTGTTGGCGGCCTGCAGTGCAAGCGCGATATCATCCAGTCCAAGGCCATAGCCGGCCAACAGGGCAGGATCGAAGTGCACGTCAACCCGATCAGGCACACCGCCAACGGTGTAGATATCTCGCGTACCGGGTATCCGCTTCAGTGCCACCTCCAGCATGTGCGCCAAGCGGGTCAGCTCTTCGCCACCGTATCGCTGCTGCGGGTCGTACAGGGTCAGCGTCATGATCGGTACGTCGTCGATACTTCTGGGCTTGACCAGAGGCGGGCTGGCGCCAAGGTCGGCAGGCAGCCAGTCCTGATTGGAATACACCTGATTATAGAGTCGAACCAGTGCCTCCTGACGGCTGACGCCGACCTTGAACTGCACAGTGATCACGGCCTGCCCCTGACGTGATACCGAATAGACATGTTTGACGCCTTCGATCTCGCTCATCACCTGTTCGGCGGGCGTGGAAATCAGGTTCTCGACCTCTGCGGCACTGGCTCCGGGCAGGGCGACCAGAATATCGGCCAGTGTCACGTCGATCTGGGGTTCTTCTTCCTTGGGAGTGAACACCAGTACCAGAATACCGAGCAGTATGGCCAGCAGGGCCAGCAAAGGTGTCAGGCGCGAGTTCTGAAATACACGGGCGATCGCGCCCGAAGGGCCGACAGGAGGCAGTGAAGTGCTCAAGGCCGATACTCCTCGCCCATATTCAATGCAGGCTGTCCGCTGAGTTGCAACGGATTGGCCACTAAGCGCTCTCCCTCACTCAGGCCCGCGAGAATCTCGACCAGGCCACCGTTACGAACACCGGTGCGTATTTGACGCAAGCGAGGATTATCATTGTCATCAAGCACAAAAACAGCCCTCAGCTCGCTGCGATGCAGCAGGCTGGTGACTGGAATCCAGAGCGCTTCACGAGTGGCAACCGGGAGGCTGACCTTGACCAGCATGCCCGGAAACAGACGTGCATCGGGTTCATCCAGTGTCATGCGCAGGCGGAAGCTGTGGCTTGTCGGGTTCGCATAGGGGTAGAAAGTCATTTTGCCGGTAGACAGCATATCGCCATCGGGCAGGGTCACGCGGGCCATTCGTTGCTCGCGGGCAATACCGGCATATTGTTGTGGCAGGTCTACCGCTACACGCAGCTGTTCCAGTGAAAGTCCGCTAAGAAGAGGCTGACCAGGATTGACGCTTTCACCCAGTTCTACATGGCGCTCCGTCAAAATACCCCCATAGGGAGCGGTAACACGGGTATAGTCCAGTTGCTTGCGGGCTTCGGCAACTGCTGCCTGAGCACCAGCCAGACGTGCTTCGCTGGCGCTGAGCTTGTTGCGAGCCTGATCCAGTGCCTGGTCCGCGATCAGACGTCGTTCATGCAGCGAGCGGCTGCGACTGAACTGCTGGCGCGCATCGGCAAGGCTCGCTTCGGCTTCAGTGAGAGCAGCCTGGGCCTGCTGCAGCCGCGCCTGCTGCTCGTTGTCTTCGAGCTGTACGATCAAGGCTCCGGCGGGTACTGAATCGTCCACGTCATAGGGCAGAGCGATGACGCGACCACTGGTTTGAGCCGAAACCGTGCTCTGTTGCACCGCTTCAATAACACCATCGAGCTGAACTTTTTCTTCCAGGGCACGTCGCTCGACTAAGACGGTCTCAATCGATTCGGCTGCGGTGACATGGCTTGCGAGGCCCAACAGCAGAACAGTAAGCAGGCGTTGCAGCGATGCAGGTAACATGAGAAAGCCCCTTTGAGTATATTAGATAAATCTAAATACAAAGTGGCAGATCGTCAATGGACGGGTTTCGGTCCTGCTTGCAGGAGCTGTTCACATTCAGTCAGTGGCAGGGGGCGAGCAAACAGATAGCCCTGATAGTGCTGGCAGCCATAGGCTTCAAGGATGGTGCGCTGTTGCTCGGTTTCGACACCTTCTGCGATAACGTCCAGAGACAGGGCGTGGCCCATGGCGATGATGGTCTTGATGATCATGGCATCGTCGTTGTCCGTATCTATATCACGCACAAAAGACTGATCGATTTTGATCTGGTCCAGTGGCAACCGTTTCAGGTATTGAAGTGATGAGTATCCCGTGCCGAAGTCATCCATCGAGAACTTAACTCCATGCTCTCGGAGCCGAGCCATCTTGCTGATGGTTTCCTCAACATAGTCGAGGACGGTGGATTCGGTCAGTTCAATCTTGAGCTTGCCGGTAGGTACTGTACAGTGCGCCAACGTGGACTCAACCTCGTCTACAAAGTCGGGCTGTCGGAACTGGCGTGCGCTGACATTAACCGCGAGTTGCAGGTGAGCGGTGAGCGGGTTGCCTTGCCAGCGACAAAGCTGTTCACAGGCGGTTTTCAGAACCCAGCTGCCAATCGGTACAATCAGGCCGGTTTCTTCTGCCAGAGGAATAAACTGTGCAGGAGATACCAGTCCCTTTTCCGAATGACGCCAGCGCAGTAGCGCTTCTGCACCGATTGGCTGGCTGCGATGATCGAACTGCAGCTGGTAAAAGAGTTCCAATTCGTTGCGGTCGATCGCCTGGCGCAGTTCGTTTTCAAGTTCGGCACGCTGGCTGATTTCGGCCTGAATCTGTGGGTCGTAAAAGCTGACAGTGTTGCGACCGGCAGCCTTGGCCTGATACTTGGCCAGCTCCGCCTGCCCAAGCAGAGCTTCACTCTCAAACTGGCGGTCGGTAAACAGTGCAATGCCGATGCTGACGCTGAGGAAATGATTGAAGTCCTCGATTGAGTACTCGCCTTCAAGGCCGCAGCGCAACTCCTGTGCGATCTGCTCTGCTTCCCTTGCCGCCAGCGAGCGATTGCTTTGTGGCAGTTCGACCAGAATGGCAAATTCGTCACCGCCGACACGTGCCAGCAGGTCGCCTTCTCGCAATAGAGTGCGTATTTTTCGTGCAAGTTCAATCAGAAATCTATCGCCTGCCTGGTGGCCACGAAGGTCGTTAAGGAGCTTGAAACGGTCCAGATCGACCCATAACAGAGCGTAGTAGTTCTTCATCCTCTCGCTGCTGGTCAAGTGTATCAACTGCTCCTGCAGCATGCGGCGGTTGGGCAACTCGGTGAGTGCATCGTAAAAGATCAGACGATGATTGGCCTCTTCGGCCTGGATGCGGCGCACCAGATCATCACGAAAGCCCAAAAGCACGCCCGCAATGCGGCCAAACTCGCCCTTGGACTTGCGCTGCAGGCGCTCAATGGCGGGTAGCTTCAGGCTGGCATTCTGGTTGTACGCCAGTTGGCTTAGTGCGTCGGCGATGTCCCTTACTCGGCTGCTGATCATGCGGGCCACCACAATCACGATCAGGGTAATCACCAGTGCCGCCAGTAAGCTCATGACCAGAATGCGCAGGAATGTCTGGTCGTAACGGGTTTGGCTTTCCTGCTCTCGTTGCAGGGCACGCTCCGTCAGCAGTACCGAGATTCGGCCGGTAAATTGCGAAAATTCATTGTAACTTTGCTGTGCCGTGGCGAAGAAACGATTGGCGGTATCCGGATCAATGGCGGCAATCTCCGTGGCCATGATCACCATGTTGCGATAGGCTTCGAACTCTTCTGCCAGCCGAGTGACCGAATTGTGATTGACCTCCTTGAGCAGGCTGGACTGTCGCAGGGTTTCAACCCGGGTGTTTATTTCGGCCAATTCATCCACGAAATCCCGGTGGGCGTAATAGACTTCGACCTCAGTCAGTTCACGCTTGCGAGCCCCGTCCAGGACCTTGATGACACGGCTATGGAGGTGGGCGATATCACGATTAAAGCTGGCTTCCTGGTGGATGGTGGCAAGGTCCAGTGCCAGGGCTGCACTGCTGTCCTGTTGTTGCTGGCGTAGACTGTTCAGGGAGAGGTAGCCCAGCAGTATCCCCATGAACAGTACCAGCAGGGCGGGCAGGAGGAACATCATCAGAATGGTTTTGCCCGCGCGCATGAGGCTCAGTCCGCCGTTTTCAGCAGGTGGGCCCAGTGGTCGGGTTCGATGCTGGCAATATAATCAAAGCCACTGCCATCGGCATGGGGGCGAATAATGACCAGGGTGCCTTCGACCGGGAAGTACTGCATCACTTCAACCATGTTCGGGCCGTGGGCAACCATAATGCGATTGCTGCCCGGTATTACCGGCGTACTCATAAGTTCATGCGTGCGCGCAATGATTGGCTGTTTCTCACGGCTGGTCAGCGCTGCAACATACATCAAATTCTGATCTACGCGATAACCGTCGTCACCGAAGATAATGGCGGCTGTCTGGTAGGCTCGGCACAGTGGGCTGCTGTACACCTCGCTGAAAGGGATGTCGGCCAGATGAAACTGGTGGGCGACATCACGCATGATGTCGCGGCCAGCATCGGACAGCGGGCGCTGCGTGCTGCAATCGTCAAGATCAATCGGCACCTGATCCGGTTGGCTGGAGTCGGTTGGGCCGTGACGAATGAACAGGACATACCCACCCTCACGAATGGCCTCCAGCTGGGCTGGAGTGGCGGGTGAGGGAGTGAAAGGTTCGGCCTGTGACAGTGTGGCCAGTGCCACAAGTACAAGACCCAGCAGCCGGTGAATCTGCTGTTTCATGAAAGATCCCTCTCGACAGACATGTTTGTATTATCGGACAGTACAACAAAACCCACGTATTTAAAATGGCTTCTACACGGGTATCAATATGATACAACGGGGCTGTGGAGAACAAAGTGGAGGACTTTGCTGATGTCACTGCCTGAATTGCTGCGGCAAGTGCGTGCCTGTCGTATCTGTGTTGACCAGCTGCCGCTTGGCCCCAGGCCAGTGGTGCAGGCTGACAGCAGGGCACGGTTGCTGATTGTCGGGCAGGCACCTGGAGTGAAGGTGCATGAGACCGGTATACCGTTCAACGATGCCAGTGGTGATCGCCTGCGAGATTGGCTTGGTCTGACCCGTGACCAGTTCTACGATCCATCCAGGGTGGCGATTGTGCCCATGGGTTTTTGCTATCCCGGCCGCGGCAAGTCAGGTGACAACCCTCCTCGGCCTGAGTGCGCCCCGGCCTGGCGAGCACAGTTGCTGGCGGAACTGCCTGACATTGAGTTGACCCTGTTGGTGGGGCGCTATGCTCAGGAATGGCATTTGGGCAAGGGTATGAACCTCACCGAGCGGGTCAGTCGTTGGCAGGAATTTGGACCAGCCCGCATACCCTTACCCCACCCAAGCCCGCGTAATAATCTGTGGTTGCGGCGCAACCCCTGGTTCGAGCAGGAATTATTGCCTCAATTGCAGCAGAGAATAGCCTTAATTGTGCCGGATTGAGCCACTTTGGTGATCAGGCTTTGAGTCTTGTCCGCCAAGCGCCTAAAATTGCCGACCTGAATTCAAGGGAGCCACATTTTGTCACTACCGCCATTTGTACCCGGACAGCGCTGGATCAGTAACAGTGAAGCAGAGCTTGGTCTGGGCATCGTCGTCGAATATGCCAACCGCCGTGTCGAGATCCGTTTTCCGGCTGCAGAAGAAACTCGTACCTATGCCGCCGATAACGCCCCTCTCAGTCGTGTTGCCTATGAACCCGGAGACCGGGTCTGCAATATGCTGGGAGATGCGATGGAGGTGGTTGAGCGGATGGAGCATAACCAGTGCTTCATCTACCGTGGCGTTGATGAGGCGGGCGAAGAAGTCATTTTGCCTGAACTGGAGCTTGACAGTGCCGTTCATTTCAGCCGACCACAGGAGCGGCTGTTTGCCGGTCAGATTGACCGCAATGGCCTGTTCAAGCTGCGCGTCGCAATACTTGAGCAACAGCATCGGCTTCGAGCTTCGGCTGCACACGGTTTGTTGGGTGCTCGTGTACAGCTGCTGCCGCATCAGTTCTATATTGCCAGTGAGCTGAGTCAGCGCCTGGCGCCGAGAGCGTTGTTGGCGGATGAAGTGGGGCTTGGCAAGACCATTGAAGCCGGACTTGTAATCCATCAGCGTCTGATCAGTGGGCGTGCCAGCCGTGTGTTGGTTGTAGTACCAGACTCACTGGTACACCAGTGGTTGGTAGAGATGCTGCGCCGCTTCAACCTGATGTTCACGCTGCTGGATGAGGCGCGCTGCGTTGATATTGAACTGAGCGGTCAGGCTAACCCGTTTGAGTCCAGCCAGCTGGTGATCTGCCCGCTGTCGCTTTTGACACGCTCGGATGCGCGCCAGCTGCAGGCCCAGGCAGCCGGCTGGGACTTGCTGGTGGTTGACGAGGCTCACCATCTGGGCTGGAGCCAGGAAGCGCCAAGCCATGCCTATCGTTCCATCGAAGCACTGGCAGAGAAGACGCCAGGAGTTCTGCTGTTGACGGCGACGCCTGAGCAGCTGGGGCCTGAAGGCCACTTTGCCCGTCTGCGCCTGCTTGATCCGGCCCGTTATCCTGATTTGCAGCAGTTTCTTGATGAGGATCACCGTTACCTGCAGCTGAATAGTCTGATCGAACCCTTGCTGGGTGATGACGGGGCCAGTGTCCTGCGGGCTGATGTGCACCTGCGTCAGGCTCTGGCTGAGCGCCTTGGCAACGCGGCGGTAGAGGATTGGTTGCAGCTGCCCGAAGCCCAGCAGTCACAGGCGCTGGATGGACTGATCCGTCAGTTGATCGATCGTCAGGGCACAGGGCGGGTTCTGTTTCGTAACACCCGCGATACTGTCAGTGGTTTTCCTCAACGCCAGTTGCAGGTGCATTCACTGGAAATGCCACCCGAGCTGGCCCTGTTTGATGAGGAGGTGGCTCCCGAGGCCTGGCTGCATCCGGAAAAAATCATCGGTGATGACTGGCTCGAAGTGGACTCGCGGGTTGAATGGCTGGTCGAGTGGCTGAGCCTGAATCGCAACCGCAAGGTATTGGTGATATGTGCTCATGCCGCTACGGCTGTAGCGCTGGAAGATCACCTCAATCTGCGTGAAGGTGTGCGTTCTGCCGTATTCCATGAAGGCATGAGTCTGGTCAATCGAGACCGTGCAGCGGCCTATTTTGCCGAAGAGGAATTGGGTGCTCAGGTGTTGGTCTGCTCTGAAATTGGCAGTGAAGGCCGCAATTTCCAGTTTGCCCAACATCTGGTGCTGTTTGATCTGCCACTGACGCCTGACCTGCTGGAGCAGCGCATCGGGCGTCTGGACCGTATTGGTCAGTGTGATGATATTCAGATCCATGTGCCTGTCTATACCGGCGGTACCAGTGAGGTGCTGCTGCGCTGGTATGACGAAGGACTCAACGCCTTTAGCCGTGTCTGTGCCGTGGGTGATGCACTTTACCGCCGCTTTGCTCCTCGACTGCTGCGGTGCCTGCAGCAGCCAGAGGATGCTGAGGCATTGCAGGCGCTGTTGGATGATACCCGACACGAACGTGAGTCAATGGAACTCGACCTGTCGAACGGTCGTGACCGGCTGCTCGAGTTAAGCAGTTGTCGGCCGGAGCAGGCCCAGCAGCTGCTGGATGAAGTGGCTGCGGCAGAAAACAGTCGTGAGCTGCAGGCGTTTGCGGAAAAACTGTTTGACCGTTTTGGCGTTGATACTCAACCGCACGGGCCGGACGGGCTGGTGTTGCACCCTGGTGATCACATGCTGTGTCAGCTGCCGGGCCTGCCCGAGGAGGGACTGACCCTCACGTTCAGTCGTGAGCGTGCGCTGGCAAGGGAAGATATCCAGTTCATGAGCTGGGAGCATCCTCTGCTGACCGGCACCATGGAGCTGATCGGTCGTGGTGAGTTGGGCAACAGCGCGGTGTGCACCCTTAAACTGCCGCCGCTGCAGGCGGGCACTTTACTGCTGGAACTTGTATATGAGCTGAGCTGTCCGGCACCACGCCAGCTGCAGCTGGAACGTTATCTGCCCAGTGGCAGCGTGCGTCTGCTGCTGGATCAGGAAGGGCGTGATCTGGCAGGCATGATCGGACATCAGCCATTGAATCAGCTGCTGGAAACAGTGACCCGCAATACCGGTCAGAAAATGGTCCGCCTGGCGCGGGAACAGATCAGTGCCCAGTTGAAACAGGCCGACCCACTGGTAGCAAATGCGCTGGTGAAGCTGCGTGGCGAAGCGCTGGAGCAGCTGAAACAGCAACGCAGTGCTGAATATCAGCGGCTGGCAGCCTTGGCAGAGGTCAATCCTATGGTGCGTCCTGAAGAGCTTGCCGCATTGCAGTCAGATACCGAGCAGATGGCTGCCGCGCTGGAAAGTGCCGAGCTAAGGCTGGATGCCATAAGGCTGATTCTTGTGCGTGAATAATCTTCATCAGCGGGATGGGCCCTAAGCTGTTATGTCACACACAGATGTCGTAGTATGGTGTCATATTCTTTAAGTAAAGGAGGGTATCCATGGATATCGCTTCAATGAGCACCGCCATGAGTAACATGCAGACTCAGGCGAGCCATGCCACCAAGATCAACTCGATGGTGAAGGACCAGATTGAGGCAACCGGGCAGCAGGCTCTGCAATTGATACAGAGTGCAGCACCCGTGCCTACAGTCGATCCGACCAGTTCAGTTGGACAGAATATCGATATTCGTGTCTGATTGCTGAATTGCCTCGCATCCAGCAATCAAGGCGCCCATGGGCGCCTTGATTGTTTCAGGGGGTAATGATACACGTCTTCAAAGTGCCTTGTGCGGGCCAAAGCACTCATAATGAATGCGGCTGTCATCCACCCCCAAGGCTTTCAGCTGGCCGGCAATATACTGCATGAAGCCAAGCGGACCACAGAAGTAGAACTGCATGCGAGGGTCACTGATCGTGTCTTTCACGGCGTTCAAATCCAGCAGGCCTTCATGATCAAAGCGTGATTCGGCCTTGTCTGCCGCGTCTGGAATCCGATACCAGACCTGGCTGTTGAAATGCTCATGCTGCTTGCACAGCTGACTGACATGTTCTGCAAACGCGTGATGACTACCGTTTTCGGCCGCATGGAACCAGTTCACACTGGCTCTCTGCTTGGTCAGGCTCTCCAGCATGGCCAGCATTGGTGTCAGGCCAACACCAGCTGAGATCAGAGTCACTGGAGTGTCTGCCTGTGCCTGCAGGTAGAAGTCTCCGGCAGGCGGCACCAGCTCCACGCGGTCACCTGTTTGCATATGATCATGCAAGTAGTTGGACACCTTGCCTTCCGGCTCGCGCTTGACCGAGATGCGGTAACGGTCACTGGCGGGTGCAGCCGACAGGCTGTACTGGCGAATTTCCTGATAGTCAAATCCTTCAGGCTTCAAATAGATCCCCAGATACTGGCCGGGTTTGAATGGCATTACGGCACCGCCATCCACCGGTTTGAACACGAAGCTGGTGATCACATCACTTTCACGGCACTTTTCCACCAACTCAAACGCGCGCTTGCCACGCCAGCCACCGGCCTGCTGCTCACTTTCCTGGTAGATGGCTTCTTCACGGTCAATGAAAATGCCGGCCAGCACGCCGTAGGCTTCGGCCCAGGCATCAATCACGGCCTGTCCGGGGGAGAGCAGCTCATCGATGGTCGCCAGCAGGTGAGTCCCCACGATATCGTACTGTGCGGCCGTGATCTGGAAACTGGTATGTTTCTGCGCAATCTTTTCAACGGCCGGCAGCAGCGCCTCCAGGTTGTCGATGTTGGCCGCATAGGCATGGACCGCATTGAACAGCGCTTCGCGCTGGCGGCCGGACTGCTGATGCGTGAGGTTGAAAATGTCTTTCAACTCAGGGTTGTGACTGAACATGCGCTCGTAGAAATGAGCGGTCATAGCGGGGCCGGCTTCGGCGATCACGAGTGCCGTGGATTTAACGATCTCGATGGTGTTTTGGCTGAGCATGATGCTTCCTTATAAGTGTATAAATTTAACATCTTTATAAAGAGTATCTTGAAAGCATCTTTAATGCAAAGCGTTTAAGTCGGTCTAGAATTCATGGCAGACGCGGTCCCGGCCACTTTCCTTGGCGGCATAAAGTGCCGTATCAGCACGGATACTCATGCTTTTCTGACGATCACCGGGGCGCCAGACAGTGACTCCGATACTGGTAGTGCAGTGGCCAATCAGGGGAAAATTGTGTTCACGGATCGCACGACACAAGCTCTGGGCAAGTGTTTCGGCACTTTCGGTGTTCGTGTTGGGACAGATCACCATGAATTCTTCACCACCCCAGCGGGCAATGACATCATGTTCGCGGCAGTTGCCCCTGAGTATCGTAGCGAAGTCGGTCAGGGTGGCATCCCCGGCGGCATGACCGAAGTGATCGTTGATGCGTTTGAAATGGTCGATATCCAGCAGTAACACGGCAAAATCATACTGCCCGCCCTGTTCTGCGCGGGCGATCTCCTGGTCAAAAACCCGCTCTATATAGAGCCGGTTTTTCAATCGGGTCAGTCGGTCAGTGACTGACAGCTGCTCCAGCATACGGTTTTTCAGCTTCAGCTCTTCATGTGCATCCAGCAGTTGAAGGTTGTTTTCGCGGATGGTGTTGTTGAGCCGTGACAACTTGCGGTTCCAGAGCAGAATCAGTACAAGTGCAAAGGCTGTGGCAAGGGTGATCTGGCCAACCAGCGTGTAGTCGGTTCGCTCGGCATAGGTGGGTGCTGTCATCCAGCGGTTGCCGATCGATTCACGCTGATCGTCCGTGACCGACATCAAGGCCTTGTTCATAATCTGGTTGAGAGTTGCGTCTTCTGCGCGCATTGCAAATCGGGCGGTGTAGTTCGGCTCTATCTGGCCGGAGATCTTCAGATTGGCAAAGAAATTTTGTCCCAGCCCGCGGGCCATGGCCGGTAAGGTATCGGCCACGGCAAAGATATCGCCTTCGTTCAAGGCATTCAGCGCTGTGGGCAGGTCCGGATAAGTATGCAACTGAAGTTCAGGGTAGGATTGCTGCAACCAGAGATGAGGGTCGTCATTCGTGACGACGCCGATGGTTTTCTGCTCAAGCTGTTCGGCACTGCTGACAAACACCTCGTCGAGCCGGGTGGCGATCACCAATGAGGTGTTGAACAGAGGCTGGGTGAAACTAAGGCTTTGCTGCTCGGGCAACAAGGGTGATTTGGAGATCAGATCACAGTGCCCCTGTTGCAGCGCGCTGAGGGCGGTAGCATAGTTGTCTACCGGCACCAGGCGGAAACTAAGACCCGAATGGTTGCGGATTTTTTCCAGCATGTCGGCAAAGGCGCCTACATGGCGGCCGTCTTCAGTGATCTGCTCATACGGCATTCGGTGGCGTTGAACGCAAATACGCAGTGCTGCTCTGGATTCGAGCCAAGCTAGCTCCTGGCCAGTCAGGTGAACATAGTGGGTTGGGTTGTTGGTGCGCGCAATCCACTCTTGCTGCAGTTCGCGCTTTTCTTTTTCGGTCAGGCTGTTCATCGCTTTCTGGAGAATATCGCGCAGCAGCGGCAGGTCTTTGCGCACAGCTAAATGCAGTGACAGCGGTTCGCCACCCTTGATGTTCAGGGTGCTGAGGGTTTTCAGGTTGGGAACACCATACTTCTGACTCAGATGATCGGCGACACTCATCAGCTCAATGGTGGCATCTGCCTGGCCTGTGCTGACCATCATCAGTGACTCAAGGCTGTCTGATGACGCAACCAGGTTGACTCCGGGCACACGGCTGAACTGCTCGTACAGAAAGAAACCGTCGGGCAATACCAGTGACTTGCCTTTCAGCTCTTCCAGGGTGTTGATGGGCTGACTGTCACTGTGCTGATACAACGCCTGCGCAAGTCGCAGGTAAGGAGTTGTAAAATGCATGTACTGCTCACGTTCGGGTGAGCGTACGATATTGGTCATGACGTCCAGTTCGCCGCTGCGAATCATCTGCAGGTAGTCGTCCCAGCGCTTGCCGCTGACGAACTCCACCTGCAGGCCTGCCCGCTCGGCCAGAAGTCGAACCAGGTCAACCGAGTGCCCGCGGGGCTTGCCGTCTTCGTAAAAGCTGTAGGGTTCAAAGTTTTCTTCGTTATGAACCCGGATTACTGGCATTTGCTTGACGAACTCGCGCTCTTCAGGTGTCAGTGCAACGGTGCGGGCATTTCGAATAAAGCCAAGGGATTCACTGCCAACCCAGAGGTCAATCAGCTTATCCCATTCGCTGTCAGTGATTGCGTCCATTCCTTTCTGCAGCAGTGAGCGGATCTCCGGCCTGTCGACGCGGACTCCAAAGCGAAGGTCTTCACGGCCCACGTTGCGCAACTGGAATTCGCCCGCCACCTTGATGTTGGTATAGGCGTTACGTGAGGCATAGTGGTAGCCGCTGGTCAGGTTCTGGATTGCCGCATCCACCTCGCCAAAGGCCAGCGCTCGTACAAGGCGCTCGTAATCATCAAATTCGACCACTTCAATATCGTTGTGGGAGCGAAGCTCAGGCAGGTAAAAGATATTCTGCAGTACGCCAACACGCTTGCCGGACAGGTCGGCAAGGCTTTTGTATTCGCCAAAGTGTTTTTGAGTGAATACAACGGTGGGAATTTCAAAGTAGGGCGTGGTGTAGAGGGTGTAGGGGGTGCGCTCGGGTTTGAATGAGATATCGGCAATGACATCGATCTGCTGTTCGCGCAGCATGCGCAGGTTGTTGGACCACTCGCCGGTATGCACGTCGATGCGCATACCGGTTTTCTGTTCCAACAGCTTAGTCAGGTCAGCGACAAACCCCTTGTGTTGGCCATCCTCAATAAAGGAAAACGGCACAAAGTCATACATGGCGGCCAGTGTAATGGGCTCGCCGCTGTCAATAAGCGCTTGTTCATGCTGGTCCAGCGTCAGATTGTCAGCCCGTGCTGTTGATGCAATAAGCAGTGCCAGTAGAAACAGACTTGCCAGGCAAGCTGAAAGTATACGCGTCACTGTTTCTATCCCTGTCAGTTCGTATCAGATATTGATCAAGTTGACATGATCAATCGACCTGAAGCAAGCATCCTTGCACTGAACGGATCGATTATTGCGTAGGCTCTGGCTGTGACTGACGCAGTCGGGCCAGACTCCAAAGACCCAAAATCGGTCCGGGGAGCAGCAGCCAGGGCAGCCAGTGTACCGGGATCATGACCAGCAGTTGGCTGAGCAGTGCCACTGACAGTACCGAGAGTGTATAGCCCATGCAGTTCATCAGCGTCAGGGCGCTGCCTATAACCTCTGCCGGTGCATTCTGGGTGGATAGCGTCGATAGTTGAGGTGAGTCTGCGGATACGCTCAGGCCCCAGAGCAGCCAGAACACAAACACCAGCAAGAACGGCATTGCGAACATCAGCGGCGAAAGCAGGCAGCAGAGTCCTGACAGCATCAGCATGCCGCGGGCGACCGGGCCACTGCCCAAGCGGACAGACAGCTTGCCGCCAATAATGCAGCCGATACTGCCGGCACCCAGCACCAAAAAGCTGAGCAGGCCGATATTGAGATCGGTCTCATGCTCCCGGCTCCAGGCCAGCAGCCAGATTGGAGCAAAGGCCCAAACCGCATACAGCTCCCACATGTGGCCAAAATAGCCGCCGGCGGCAAGCCGCAGCGGACGATGGCGCAGGGCAAGACTCAGTGCATGCCAGCGCAATGGTGCGCCGCGATACAGTGCAGGGCCATCAGGTACCCCCAGCAAAATCATCAGCGCGGCGATACCGGAAGCAGCACCGGAAGCCAGAATAACCAGCTGCCAGTGATCGCCCAATACACCGGACAGCAGGTGCGGTGACGCACTGCCCAACACCAGTGCGCCGACAAGATAGCCGAGTGCACGCCCCAGTCCTTGTGGATACCAGCTGGCTGCCAGTTTCATGCCCACCGGATAGATTCCGGCCAGCATCACGCCGCTGAGAAAACGCAACAACAATAGCTGGTCATAGCTATGGGTATGACAGCCCAGCAGGTAACCGATCAGGGCACTGCTGCCGGCACAAAGTGAAAACAGAATGCGCGGCGAGATGCGATCAGCCAGTGCGATCACGGCAAACAATAATGCACCGCTGATGAAACCCAGCTGTACCGAGTTAGTCAGGCTGGAGACCGCGCTGTCGGGCAAGCCCCAGTCCTTCTGCAGCGCCGGCATGATGGCGTTGCCGGCCAACCAGTTTACGGTACCCAGAAATTGCGCCAGTACCAGCAGCGGCAAAATGCGTGCAGGCCTTTGTATCTCGCTCATTGTGTAATATCCGTTATTTTTATGGCTTTTACTTTACCGGTGCCGTCGGTTGCTGGAAAGAGGCTGCCACCGAGCTGGTACCAAAGTAGCGGGACATTCACTAGAATGCGTTTCCCTGTCTCTTCTGTCACATATAGGTGATGCCCCATGGGGCTCTGGATACCCTTTACCATTCTGGCCGCGTTTATGCAGGCCTGGCGCAACGCCTTTCAGAACCGCCTGAGCAAAGATGTAAGTACCGCTGGGGTTACGCTGGCACGTTTCATCTGGGCCAGCCCCTTGGCCGGGTTTTATCTCTGGCTGCTGTATCGCTGGGAAACGGCACCCATGCCCGCGTTCACTGGATCATTCATACTGCTGATCGTACTGGCCTCCATTGCTCAGATCATTGCTACAGCCTTGATGGTGGTACTGTTTCGCAAGCGCAATTACGCCATCGGAGTCGGACTGGCCAAAAGCGAGGCCGTGATTGCAGCGGTACTGGGAGCGCTGTTTTTTGCCGCGCCGCTGTCACCGCTGGCCTGGGCCGGTGTACTGATCGGCGCGCTGGCATTCTGGCTAATGACCAATCCCGGTGCCCTTCGAGAGGTGTCATTTGGCACGCTGCTGACCGGGCTTGGCAGTGGGCTGGCATTTGCGTTGACCACTCTTTGGGTGCGTGAAGCCAGCCTGTTGCTGGGACTGCCGTTTCTGTACAGCGCAGCCTGGGTGCTGCTGTGTGTGATTGCGACGCAAACGCTTATGCTGTTGGCGTGGTTGCTGTTTCGTGAGCCGCATACGCTGATCGCGCTGTGGCAGAGGCCAAAGCTGGTGTTTGCAATTTCGCTGTTCAGCTGTATCGGTTCGTTGGGCTGGTTTACGGCCATGAGCCTTGAAACCGTGGCGCTGGTCAAAACGCTGGGGCAGATCGAGGTGCTGTTTACCTTGATGATTTCGGCGCGCTGGTTCCGGGAGAAACTCAATGGTCGTGATCTGGCGGGGCTGGGGCTGATCGTAGTCGGTGCCCTCTGCGTGATGCTGGCTTGATCGATCCTGCTGTGAGCAGATGTTCGTCAGTATGCAAGGGGAGGGGGCACCGATTGACGATGCCCCCTGAAAATCATGCCTGCTGAGTCTGCTTAGCGGTGGCAATCCGAGTTGCTTGACCACAGCGGTTCAGGCCGGATACCACTGCCTTGAGCGAGGCGCTGACAGTATCGGCATCCACAGCCATGCCGCAGACGCGCTGGCCTTCCACATTCAGCTGGACGTAGGCGGCGGCTGCAACGTCGGAACCTTCACCCATTGCGTGCTCGGCGTAGTCGACCACATGGATACTGAGCCCAGTGCGGGTCTGCCAGGCGCTGATGAAGGCCGCCATGGCACCCTTGCCCTTGCCCTCGATACACACCTGTTCGCCGTCGACGCTGATGTCGGCCGCCAGGGTTTCGGCATCTCCACTACGCTCGATGCGGTAGCCGTCCAGACTCACCGGTACCTTGTCTTGTACGAAGTGCTGGACAAGCAGGTCATGGATCACCTGACTGTCCAGCTCACCGCCTTGCTCCTCGGTTTTTTTCTGTACGATCGGGGCCAACTCCAGCTGCAGCCAGCGCGGGATGCTGATGCCGAAATCGCGCTCCAGCAGGAAGGTCATGCCGCCCTTGCCGGACTGGCTGTTGACGCGAATCACCGCCTGATAGCCACGGCCCAGATCCGCCGGGTCGATCGGCAGATAGGCGACCTGCCAGGGCTCGTCATCCCGCTGCTGCTTGAGTGACTTGCGGATCGCATCCTGGTGGCTGCCGGAAAACGCCGTGTAGACCAGCTCACCGATCCACGGGTGACGCGGATGAATTGGCAGGCCGGTGCATTCGGTGCAGACCTGAATGATCTCGTCCGGGTTGGACAGATCAAGCTGCGGGTCCACACCTTGGCTGTACAGGTTCAACGCCAGCGTGACGATATCCATGTTGCCGGTACGCTCACCGTTGCCAAGCAAAGTACCTTCCACCCGGTCGGCACCAGCCATCAGGGCCAGCTCAGCGGACGCCACGGCACCGCCACGGTCGTTGTGGGTGTGCACCGAGATGATGGCGCTGTCGCGGCGGCTCAAATGCTGGCAGAAATACTCCACCTGATCGGCAAAGTGGTTCGGCGGACCAACTTCGACGGTTGTCGGGAGGTTGAGAATGCAGCGTTTCTGTGGCGTTGGCTGCCATTCGTCCATCACCGCTTCACAGACATCAACGGCATAATCCACTTCTGTGCTGGTGAAGCTCTCCGGTGAATACTGGAAGGTCCAATCCGTCTCCGGGTATTTAGAGGCATACTCTTTTACCCAGCGCGCACCGCGCACGGCGATCTGCTTGATCTCGTCCTGGCTCATGCCGAAGACACGCTCACGCTGGATGCGAGATGTAGAGTTGTAGACATGCACCACCGCCTGCTTCACACCCTTGAGTGCCTCGTAGGTGCGAGCAATCAACTCTTCACGCGCCTGCACCAATACCTGTACGCGCACGTCATCAGGGATCTGGTTTTCCTCGATCAACCAGCGGGTAAAGTCGTAATCCGGCTGACTGGCGGACGGAAAGCCGATCTCAATCTCCTTGATGCCGAGCTTGACCAGCAAATGCCACAGGCGTTGCTTCTGGGCCACGTTCATCGGCTCCAGCAGGGCCTGGTTGCCATCGCGCAGGTCGACACTGGCCCAGATTGGGGCTTCGGTCACCTGACGGTCGGGCCAGGTACGGGTAAAGCCGGTGACGGGTTCAACCGGCTGATATTTGCGATGGTTAAAGTTGGCACTTGCCATGGTTTTGCTCTCCATTGGTTGTGGGGTGGGCCGCTGCATTAGACATTCCGGGTAGGACTGTCATCGCCGTCAGGGCTCGGGTAGAACCCGTTGGCGCCTGCGCGGACCGAAACTGAATATGGGACACATGATAGGGGATTTATGATGTCAGGCGATTGCTAAATTGCGCTATTTTGGTCTATTTTTGGCAATATAAATCTCAAATTTATTTTATAGAGCAATTTTATGTCGATACATGAAGAGAGGGCGACACTGGATCGCTATGATCATGCCATTTTGCGAATTTTGCAGCAGGAAGGCCGCATCAGTAATCAGGAGCTGGCCGACCGTATCGGTCTGTCGCCGTCACCCTGCCTGCGGCGGGTGCGGGCGCTGGAAGAGAATGGTCTGATTCGTGGCTATCGGGCATTGGTTGATGCCAAAAAACTGGGGCTGAACCTCACCGTAATCCTGCATATTTCCATGGATCGGCACACGCCAGAGCGGTTCGAGAACTTTGAGCGCAGGATCGCCGAACTGCCGCAGGTGTTGGAGTGCCTGATCATCACCGGCCAGGATGCCGACTATCAGCTTCGGGTGCTGGTGGAGGACATGGACGCCTACCATGACCTTCTGCTTCACCACATTACACGTATTGAGGGGGTTACGGGGGTGCACTCCAGTTTCGTGTTGCGCAAGGTACTGGAGCGTGGCGTTGCCTGTTGATACGGGGATGCTGTTAAGTCGCCGTCTGTCCCGTTATGCTGATGTCTTACATGGGCGCCATCCGACAGGAGTCTGACGATGCGAACCACCGAGTCACGTTCCGCGACAGAGACGGGCGGGCGCATGGGCACCTTTGCAGGCGTCTTCACCCCCAGCATCCTCACCATTCTCGGCATTATTCTGTTCCTCCGCCTTGGCTATGTAGTCGGGGCGGCGGGGCTTGGACTGATGCTGCTGATTCTGCTGGCAGCGAATCTGATCTCGGTGCTGACCAGCCTGTCGCTGTCGGCGGTGGCTACCAATCTGCACGTCAAGAAGGGTGGCGACTACTACCTGATCTCGCGCACGCTGGGACAGGAGTTTGGCGGGGCGATCGGACTGGTGCTGTTTCTGGCTCAAGCGGTTTCGGTGGGGTTCTACTGTATCGGGTTTGCCGAGGCAGTGGTCGGGATGATCCCGGGCGCGCCGGGCTGGAGTGTTCAGCTGATTGCTGCACTGGCGGCACTGCTGCTGTTCGGCTTTGCCTGGAAAGGCGCCGACTGGGCCACTCGGTTGCAGTTCGGCATTATGGTGATCCTGGCTCTGGCATTGGTATCCTTCTTCATAGGAGGCGTAGAGCGTTTCGATGCCGAACAGCTGTCGGCCAACTGGTCAGCACCGGGTGAGGTTGATTTCTGGCTGCTCTTCGCAATCTTCTTCCCGGCTGTTACCGGCTTTACGCAAGGGGTCAGCATGTCGGGTGAACTGCGTGATCCCGGGCGCAGCATTCCCAATGGCACTTTGAGTGCTGTGGCACTGTCGATACTGGTCTATCTCTTGGCGGCCTTTCTCTTTGCCGGAGCGTTGCCGGCAGAGGTGCTGAGCCAGGACTATGCCGCCATGCAGCAAGTGGCGGTGTTTGCGCCCTTGATTCTGGCCGGTGTGCTGGCGGCAACGCTCTCGTCAGCCATGGCCTCGTTCATGGGAGCGCCACGCATTCTGCAGTCGGTGTCGCAGGACCGTTTGTTCCCGCTGCTCAACCCTTTTTCCAAGGGCAGTGGTGCCAGTGACAATCCACGCCGAGCGTTACTGCTGTCGGGTGTGGTTGCGTTGATGACCATCGGCCTGGGTGAACTTGACCTCATTGCACCTGTGGTGTCGATGTTCTTTCTTATCTCCTATGGCTTGATCAACTACGCAACCTGGTTTGAAGCACAATCCGCGAGCCCATCGTTCCGTCCCCGTTTTCGTTTCTATCATCCCTTGCTCAGTCTGGCGGGCGCACTGGCCTGTCTTGTGGCCATGCTGGCAATTGACCTGCTGGCCGGAATGGTGGCATTGGGTATCATGGCGCTGATCTATCGCTATCTTCAGCTGAAAGCGCCCCTGCCACGCTGGGCGGACGGACGGCGTTCGTATCACACCCGGCAGATACGTCAGCATCTGCTTGCGATTCGCAATGGCCCTGACAGTCCACGTGACTGGCGCCCGAATATTCTGCTGTTTTCTGACAGCAGTCATCGCCGCTTGCCACTGTTGAAACTGGCGGCAGGGCTGGAAGGTGGCAGTGGTTTCGTCACCGCCGTGAAAATGCTGGAGGGTGAAGGACTCCGGTTGCGCCGTCAGCGTGATGAGGTAGAAAAAGTGCTGGCTGACGATATCCAGCGTGCAAGGGTCGATGCCTGGCCGCTGGCGCTGACAGTGAATACATTCGATGCGGGGCTGCGGACCTTGCTGCAAGGCTTTGGTCTCGGCAGCCTCAAAGCCAACCTGATACTGCTTAACTGGCTGGAACATGATCCTCGCACGTTATCAGCTGAGGCTACACATATTTTTGCCCGTCACCTCTGGACCGCTTTCCATGAGGGCTGCAGCCTGCTCGTGTTTGATGGTGATGAAAATCGCTGGGCTCAACTGGAACAGATCCCGCCGGAGCAGCGCCGCATCGACATCTGGTGGTGGGGCGATGCCTCCAGCCATCTGATGCTGCTGCTTGGCCACCTGATGCTGCGCACACCCGAATGGGAAGGTGCCTGTCTGCGGATTCTGATCGCCCGCAGCGATGAGGACGACCCGAGTGCGACTCCAGACGATGTGTGCCACTACCTGGAGCAAAGCCGCATCGATGCGCGGGCTGTACTGATCGATCATACTGACCCTGGCGCACGTGAACGCTATTCGCTGGATGCATCTCTGGTGTTTCTGCCGTTCAGGCTTCAGCGCAACGAGCCGGTTGACTGTTACGGACAGCCTCTTAATGTCGCGCTTGAATCCCTGCCGCTCAGTGTGGCGGTACTGGCTGCCGAGGATATTGATCTGGATGCCGAACCGGAAGAGGGGGAGGCGGCCGAGCGGGCTCGTGCTCTGGATGTCCTGAATGATGCGTGTCGCCTGGCCGAATTAACTGCCGGCGATCTGGAGCAGATGGAGGCCGATTTGGCTGCTGCTGAAGTCGATGCCACTCTGGATCAGGCTGAGTGGGCGCAACGGCAAAACGATCTGGAACAGGCTCGGCGCCGGGCGCTCAAGGCTCGTGCCCGAGTTGAGACAGCTCACCAACTCGCAGTACATGCGGGGGTGCCAGAAGAGATGTTGAAGGCCTGATTTACCAGGCCTGTAGCCGCTCGTGGCGGATCAGCTGTGCCAGCTGCTCGCAGCCGGGTACTTTGCTGCGATAGCGAAGCTCGATGTAGACCGGAGGCAATTCCGGCAGGCCAAGCTGTGAGCCAATGCTCTCCATCCCTTCTGCCAGTGCCCCCTGAGTTCTGACAGTCACACCCAGTCCGGCCCGCACAGCTGCCATCAGACTGGTAAAGCTGGTGGTTGAATACACGGTACGCCAACTGATATCGGTGGCATCCAGTGCCTGCAAAGTCGCCTCACGGAACAGGCAGGGCACATTCAACAGCACCAGTGGCAGGGGGCGGTTTTTGGACCACTGATAGCCTGCCGGCCCAATCCAGATGAGTTGTTCGTAGCCCAGCAGCTCACCGCGCACCTGACTGCGATCACGGCGGAGAATCAGGGCCAGGTCGTACCGTTCGTCGTCGTAGTCCTGACAGACGCTGTTGCTGTAGTCGGTCTGCACATTCAGGCGGATGCCCGGGTTGTGTTGCTTGAAGCGCGCCAGAATGGAGGGCAGCATGCTTTCGGTCAGCGACAGCGACACTCCTATACGCAGCTCGCCTTCTGCACTTTGCTCGGTGATGGCGGCTAATGCGTCTTCCTGCAGCGCAAGCAACTGGCGAGCATAGCCCAGCATGGTCTCGCCGGTTGAGGTCAGCACGCGCTTGCGCCCCTCGGTACGGAAAAGCGCCACATCCAGTTCCTGCTCCAGACGGCGAACCTGCTGGCTGACGGTGGACTGGGTTTTGTGCAGGCGTTCAGCAGCGCGGATAAAACCATCTTCATCGACCACGGTGACAAATGTGCGCAGCAGCTCGGTACTCAGGTTAGGCTGGGGCATGATCCATCCATTATGAATAACGATCAATACGATCTAAATTAATCGTTATTCATAATACAAGGGCAGGCCTAAGCTGTCATCAATGATCACAGGGAGGGTTTGATGATGGTTGCCGCTACAGATTCGCAAACACGCAAGGTTCGCCGCTGTCACAATGGCAGTATTGATATGTCATTCTACCTGCCACGAGGCCGTCGACTTCGCGCTGTTGCGTGCATGCGACTGCTTAAAAGCTGTGTACTGGGGGTGACAGGCATCTTTAAAGCAGTAAGCCGCACAGTGCCAGCCCCGCCTGACCGCTGGCGAGCACCTGCAGAAACAGTTAAAGCACCACCGGGTCGGTATAGCTCTTCTCGTTGATGTATGTGTGACAGTGTGGGGTGCTAAGTTCCGTTAACTTGGCTGCTTTTGGGTACGGTAACGGTTGGGGCTGACGCCCAAGTGTTCTCGAAACATCAGGATGAAAGGGGCTGGAGCACTGTACCCCAGCTCCAGCGCAATCCGGGTGACGCTCATCTCCGTGCCCAGCATCTCTATGGCTTTCATCAGGCGCAGACGAGCATACCAGCCTTGCAGAGTGAGTCCTGTTTCACGACGGAAGTGCCGCTCCAGTGTGCGGGTCGACATCGCCATTTCGGCTGCAATCTGATCCAGACCGGGTCGTTTTCCAGGGCGTGCATAGAGCCGAGTGCAGAGTTTGGCCAGTCGGGTATCGGCGGGCCAGGGCAGGGTGTGCCCGCGTTGTGGCAGACGCCCCAGGGTTTGCAGCATCAACTGGATCAGATTGTGCTCATAGCCGTGCAGCGGGTACTCCACCTCAAAGTTGGCCGCGGCCAGCATCAGTTCACGCATTAGCGGGGAAACCTCAAGTACCAGAGGTATCGCTGTGTCGAGTGCGTTAAATCCTGTTTCGATATAGAGGCTTTTCAGCTCGGCACCGAATTCGGTATAGGTACTGTGCTCGACCCCTGCCGGTAGCCATACGGCTGTGCCCGACGGAACGAAAAGGCGCTGGCCTTCAAGGTTTGTCACCAAAGTACCTGAGGTGGCGTAGAGCAGTTGGTGCCAGTCATGTGTATGTGGCGGGAACAGGTGTTGAGGCGGCATCAGCTGCTGGCGAACATACACCTGACGTGGCAATGAGAGCATTTCGGGTGGCGAGAGTTGTGTGATTGCATGATTCATCGCTCAGGCCTGTATTCATGGTTGTCGAGTTTCATATGTAATCTGTCATTTTATATGAAGAATAGACTACCTCTGTCCTCTAATCTGATGCACATCAGAAAACAGGAGGGTAGAGAATGCTGACCGAGAAGGTAAAGGTCCTGATTGCCAGCGTGATGGCTGTGGTCATCACGGTAGGGATAGCACGTTTTGCCTATACCCCGATGATTCCGGAAATGATGTCAGGTGCCGGGATGAACAATGCTCTGGCCGGTATGCTGGCCACGGCCAACTATGCAGGATACTTCAGTGGTGCCTTGCTGATCTCGTTTATCCGCTCGTCGGGTCTGAAAATATGGCTGTACAAGGCCGGATTGTTGGGCGCGGTTCTGACCACTGGCCTGATGGGCTGCACAAGCCAGGAATGGCTCTGGTATCTGCTGCGTTTTCTGTCGGGGTTGAGCAGTTCTGCTGGCGTACTGATCGGTGCTGGCCTGTTGATGAGCTGGCTTCTGCGACAGGGGCATAAGCCCGAACTGGGTATTTTCTTTTCGGGGCTGGGAATCGGTATTGTCATGACGGCACTGCTGGCGGAGATGATTCGACTCCGTTTCAGCTGGGACCAGCAATGGGTGATCTACGGGTTTTCCGCCCTGATCCTGCTGTTGCCGGTTTGGTGGTGGAGCCCGGACTACCGCCGCTGCCTGCCCGCCAGTGCAGCCGCGCCAACTTCCCAAGCACGAAGGATCAGTCCATTCATGTTGCTGCTTCAGTTAGCCTATTTCTGTGCCGGTGTGGGCTATGTGGTGACAGCGACGTTTCTGGTCGCCATTGCGGAAGCTTCGCCCCTGCTGGAAGGCCGTGGTTGGCTGATCTGGCTGGTGACCGGCATTGCGGCGGCGCCTGCCTGCTGGCTGTGGGATTTGCTGGTGCGCAGGCAGGGAGACTGGCTGGCACTGCTGCTGGCTTATCTGCTCAATGCGGCCAGTGTGCTGTTGTTGCTGATGACAACCGGCCTGGCAGGTGTCTTGTTGAGTGCGATCATCTACGGCGTCAGCTTTATCGGTATTGTCAGTATGACGCTGGCAATGGTGGGGCGGCTCTACCCGGAGAATCCCTCGCGGCCGATGGGACGGCTCACCTTCGGCTACGGCATCGCGCAGATGCTGGCGCCCATGATAGTCGGTTATCTGGCGCAGTCGGAAGGCAGCTATCAGGGTGGGTTGCTCATCACGCTTGCGGTGATTATTGTCGGTGCAGTGTTGTTGGCCGGGGCCTGGTATGTGCAGCAGCAAAGCATGGAGCCTGACGATACGGCACAGTCGTTCGTAGATGTGTTTGGCGATGAAGGACGATGCGGGCGCCCCGTGGCAACCCGCAGAGATTCAGCTTCAGGCACTGAGTTTAGCTGAGATTCGGGCAACGTGTGCGCCCTGAAAGTGTGCCATGGTCAACTCTTGCTCTGAAGGTGTGCGTGAGCCGTCGGCACCCGCAATGGTGGCAGCCCCCAGCGGTGAACCGCCGTGTACGGAACTGATATCAGTCATCTCCGGCAGCGCATAGGGCAGCCCTACCACGACCATGCCGTGATGGAACAGGGTAGTGTGGAATGACTGGATGGTAGTTTCGTTGCCACCACCGGTGCCGGTACTGGTGAAGACACTGCCCACCTTGCCGACCAGCGCTCCCTTTGCCCACAGCCCACCGGTCTGGTCAAGGAAGTTGCGCATCTGGCTGGCCATGTTACCGAAGCGGGTCGGCGTGCCGAAGATGATGGCATCATATTGGTCCAGTTCCTTGGGGTCGGCGATGGGAGCCGCCTGATCCAGCTTAACGCCGGCGTTGCGGGCAACCTCTTCCGGCATCAGCTCGGGAACGCGCTTGATGACCACCTCGGTATCCTCAACTGACTGGGCGCCTTCTGCAATGGCCCGGGCCAGGGTTTCAATGTGGCCATAGGATGAATAGTAAAGTACAAGAATTTTGCTCATGATTGCATCTCCTGAGTTTTATTGACTGACAGCTTTACGCTGATGTGGCTGGTTAAGGTTCAGAGTCGGGCCGACAGGCACCACACCGGTCGGATTGATGGTGTGATGACTGCGGTAATAGTGGTGCTTGATGTGTTGCATGTTGACCGTCTCGCTCACACCGGGCCATTGATAAAGCTCACGTACGTATCCCCAGAGGTTAGGGTAGTCGACGATCCGTTTCAGGTTGCACTTGAAGTGACCGTGGTAGACGGCATCAAATCGAATCAAGGTCGTGAACAGACGCCAGTCTGCCTCGGTGATCTGGTCGCCCAGTAGATAGCGATGGGAGCCAAGCCGGGTATCCAGTGCGTCCAGGGCTTCAAACAGGGGGTGAACAGCCTGTTCGTAGGCTTCCTGAGTGGTTGCGAACCCTGCCTTGTATACACCGTTGTTGATGCGGTCGTAAATCTCACTGTTCAGCGTGTCGATCTCACTGCGCAGCAGTTGAGGGTAGTAATCCCCTGGGGCGGCACCAATCTCATCAAAGGCGGAGTTCAGGATGCGGATGATCTCCGCTGACTCGTTGTTGACGATGGTCTGACGCTGCTTGTCCCAGAGTACCGGAACGGTGACACGGCCCGAGTAGTTCGGATCGGCTTTAAGGTAGAGCTGGTAGAGGTAATCCAGCCCATATAGTTCATCTCCGGTTGCACCCGGCTCCGTTGCGAAAGTCCAGCCGTGGTCACCCATGTAGCTGTGTACCACCGAAACCGAGATCATTTTCTCCAGTCCCTTCAGGTGGCGAAAAATCAAGGTGCGATGTGCCCAGGGGCAGGCGAGGGAGACATACAAATGGTAGCGGCCGGATTCTGCCTGAAAACCGTCTTCGCCACTGGGGCCAGGCTGGTCGTCGGCAGCAATCCAGTTACGAAACTGTGATTCCGACCGCACGAAGCGACCCTGATTGGATTCGGTGTCATACCACTGGTCAACCCAGCGGCCATCAAGCAGTAAGCCCATGAAAATCTCCTGATTGTCAGTGACGTCGGTTAATTGAAAGTCCTGGCTAGAGCGACATCAGAGCTTAGCTCTGACGCTGGTGCAGCATTCGGTCGAGTGACAGGTTGCCGCCACCGCTGATTAACAGAGAAACGGCTATGGCCAGCAAAGAGAGAGCAAACTCGTAACCGTTGTTCGACATGAACAGTCCGTTACCGATATGCACGGCAAAAATGGCGACCAGCATGGCAAAGGCCAAAGCTGCTGCTGCCGGGCGTACCAGCAAACCAATTAGAATCGCCAGACCACCGAAGAATTCCGCACTACCCGCCATCAGTGCCATCAGATACCCTGGCTCAAGTCCAATGGACGCCATCCACTGACCTGTACCTTCAAGACCGTAACCACCAAAAGCGCCGAACAGTTTCTGAGCGCCGTGTGCCATGAAAATAATGCCTGCCGGGACACGCAGTGCCAGGGGAGCAAAACTGTCGGATGTATTCAGCAGGCGGGTGATCAGTGAGACGTTCATCGTGTTTCTCCACGTGTTTGATAGGTTGAGTTAACTATAGTTGTCATACGATTGATTAAAAATGACTAAAATTAGCTCATATTGATCAGATTTATAGATTATTTAGTGGGCTGTTCTGTCTCAGGTTAAGGCTAATATCTGAATAAACTGTTCTTATATACAGTCTTTATCGACATGTGTTGTCTGATCTCTTACTCTTGGCATTCCCAGGCCAATGCCCCGAATATCATGAAGCTCTACATCGCCGAAAAACCCAGTCTTGCCCGTGCCATCGCCGTTGTTCTGCCCGGCCCACAGAAGAAGGAGGAAGGGCTGATCCGCTGTGGCGGTGATCAGGTGGTGAGCTGGTGTATCGGCCATCTGCTGGAGCAGGCCGAGCCTGATGCCTACGATCCGGCCTACAAACAGTGGCGGCTGGAGCATCTGCCTATCGTACCCGGTGAATGGCAGTTGAAGCCGCGCAGCGGTGTGGCCAAGCAGGTGGCGGTACTGCGCAAGCTGGTGAAACAGGCGGATCAGATCGTCCATGCCGGTGACCCGGATCGTGAAGGGCAGCTGCTGGTGGATGAAGTGATCGACTTTCTCAAGGTACCGGCTACCAAGCGGGCACAGATGCAGCGCTGTCTGATTTCGGACCTGAACCCAGAGGCGGTGCGCCGTGCCATTGCGCGGCTTAAGCCTAATCAGGACTTTGTACCGCTGTCGGTGTCCGCATTAGCCCGTTCCCGCGCCGACTGGCTGTTCGGTATCAACATGACCCGGGCGCTGACCATCAAGGGTCGCAGTGCCGGCTATGACGGCGTGTTGTCCGTGGGACGGGTACAGACACCGGTGCTGGGGCTGGTGGTACAGCGTGATGCCGAGATTGCCGCCTTTGTGCCCAAGCCCTATTACGAAGTGGATGCTCATCTGCTCACCGAGCGGGGCGAGCGTTTTACCGCCCGCTGGCAACCCAGTGAAGCCTGTGCCCGTTTTCAGGACGAAGAGGGGCGGGTGCTGTCAAAGCCGCTGGCCGAAAACGTGGTGCAGCGCATTACCGGCCAGCCAGGTGTGGTCACCAAGGATGAACGCAAGACCGGCCAGCAGGCAGTGCCTCTGCCCTATAACCTGTCGTCGCTGCAGATCGACTGTGCGAAACGTTTTGGTCTCAATGCCCAGCAGGTGCTGGATGCGGCCCAGGCACTGTATGAAAAACATCAGCTGATCACCTATCCTCGGTCCGACTGCCGTTACCTGCCTGCCGAACACTTTTCCGAAGCGCCTCGTGTCACTCAGGCGATCGCCCGTACCCAGCCGGAGTTGGCGGGAGCGGTACAGAAGGCCGACCTGAGCCTCAGGTCCAAGGCGTGGAACGACAAAAAGGTGGAAGCGCATCATGCGATCATCCCCACCAGCAAGGCGGCGGCTTCGGTTCGGTTGAGCCGCGCCGAACTGCAGGTGTACAGCCAGATCGCGCGCCAGTATCTGATGCAGTTCTACCCGCCCTGTCGCTATGCCGATCGGCGTGTCGAGGTGGAGATTGCCGGTGGCCAGTTTGTGGCCAAGGTGCGTCAGATCACCGATCCGGGCTGGAAGGCGTTGATGGGCAAGGAGGCGCAGGAGGAGGACGAAGGTCAGCTGCCCGCGCTCACGGTGGGCGAGTCACTGCACTGTGAACGTGGTGAGCTGCTGGAAAAAATGACCCAGCCGCCCAAGGCGTTCACCGATGCCAGCCTGCTGGCGGCCATGACCGGCATTGCGCGCTTTGTGCAGGATGCAGAGCTGCGCAAGGTGCTGCGCGATACCGATGGCCTTGGCACCGAGGCCACCCGTGCCGGTATTATCGAATTGTTGTTCAAGCGCGGTTTTCTACAGCGTCAGGGCAAGCAGATTCACGCCACCGAGGCAGGCAAGGCACTGATCGCGGCACTGCCGGAGGAGCTGAGCCGACCGGACATGACCGCACACTGGGAATCGCAGCTGGATGCGATCAGCCGAAAGGCATTCAGCTATCAGGGGTTCATGCAGCCGCTGGAGCAGGCGTTGCCGCAGCTGATCGAGCAGATCCGACCTCAGGCAATGAATGGCATCAAGGCTCCGGCTGGACGCAAGGGTGGTGCAAGCCGAGGCAAGCGAAGCGGCAGCACGCGCAGGAAAGGATCACCAACCGCTCGGCGCAAGACGGCTAAAGCCGGCTGAGATTGAGAGGGCAGGCCGTGATTTTGTGTGCCCGAGCCGCTACCCTTAACAGATTAAGTATCAGCCACGTGATAACAAGAGAGACACAGAACATGCTGGAAAGACGCGACTTCTATATCAACGGCCAATGGGTGGCACCGACTCAGGCCAATGACCTTGAGGTGATTGACCCCTCCACTGAAAACGTCTGTGCCGTCATATCCCTGGGCACTCAGGCCGATACCGATGCCGCTGTGGCCGCGGCCCGCACCGCATTTGAAAGCTGGAGTCAGACCACCAAAGAGGAGCGGCTGGCGTTGCTGGAAAAGCTGTACAGCCGCTACAAGGCCCGTTCTCAGGAGATGGCCGAGGCGATCTCGCTGGAGATGGGCGCGCCGATTGCCCTCGCCCAGAGTGCTCAGTGGGGGGCGGGTGCCGGCCACCTGAAAAATTTCATTCGCGTGCTGCGCGAATATGAATTCGAGACCCCGTTGGGTGAGCATGCACCGGGCAACCAGATTCTTCGAGATCCGATCGGCGTGTGTGGTCTGATTACGCCCTGGAACTGGCCGATGAACCAGGTCACTCTGAAAGTGGCAGCGGCACTGGCAGCGGGTTGTACCATGGTGCTCAAGCCGTCCGAGATTGCGCCGCTTTCGGCCATGCTGTTTGCCGAGATGATCGATGAAGCCGGTTTACCGGCCGGTGTGTTCAATCTGGTGAACGGTAATGGTGCCGGTGTCGGGACTCAGCTGTCCGGACATCCCGATATCGATATGATCTCGTTCACCGGCTCGACCCGTGCCGGTATCGCCATCTCCAAAAATGCGGCTGACACGGTTAAGCGAGTCAGTCTTGAGCTGGGCGGCAAGGGGGCCAATATCATCTTTGCCGACGCGGATGAGAAGGCGGTAGTGCGTGGCGTTCGCCACTGCTTCATGAACTCGGGGCAGTCGTGCAATGCGCCGACCCGTATGCTGGTTGAGCGATCCATCTATGATCACGCGGTACAAACGGCCATTGAGGTGGCAGCCAAAACCGAGGTCAATCAGGCGTCACTGGAGGGCAAGCATATCGGACCGGTGGTCTCCAAAGCCCAGTTCGACAAGATTCAGGGGCTGATTCAGCAGGGCATCGATGAGGGTGCACGGCTGGTGGCGGGTGGTACCGGCAGACCGGACGGAATGAGCGAAGGCTACTTTGTGCGCCCCACCGTATTTGCCGATGTGACCAACGAGATGACCATTGCCCGTGAGGAAATCTTTGGCCCGGTGCTGTCGATCATCCCCTTTGACAGCGAAGAAGAAGCGCTGCGCATCGCCAATGACAGCCCCTATGGTCTGACGCATTATGTGCAGACACAGGATGCCGACAAGGCCAAGCGTGTGGCGCGCAAGTTGCGTTCGGGTATGGTACAGATGAACGGTGAATCGCTGGGTGGCGGAGCGCCCTTTGGTGGCTACAAGCAGTCCGGCAATGGTCGCGAGGGCGGCCCCTGGGGGCTGGAGGAGTATCTGGAAGTGAAGGTTGTGACCGGCTGGAGCTGATTTTTCTGGCCCCACTGGCCAAACGGCAGTCCTGTACCGGTAAGACGGAACAGGGCTGTTGTTTCAACCGTCCAGGTGTACCAGTCGATTCTGTACCCAGGGGTGATCGCGCAAGCGCTCTGACATGTGGTCAAGAAATGCACGCACCCGTGGGTTCAGGTTGCGGCGGCTGGCGTACAGGGCATTGATCTCCAGCGGGTCCAGGGTGAACTCATCAAGCACGCGCACGATGCGACCGGTCTTGACCAGTTCGCCGCAGAACACCTCTGGCAGGCGTCCGATACCCATTCCCTGCAGAATCATTTCCCGCACGAAACTCATGCTGTTCGTTCTCAGTCGGCCGCCCATGGTGACCGGTTCGTTGTCATTCCAGTTGGTAAACCGCAGATGGTCAAAGGGCTTGAGCAGGCTAATGCACTGGTGATGGGCGAGGTCATCCGGTGTCTTGGGCATGCCGTGCTGTTCCAGGTATTCAGGCGTTGCAAACAGACCTCGGTGCAACCCGGCAATATGACGTGCAATCAGGCTGGAGTTGGGCAGGGGGCCCAGCCGCAGTGCCAGATCCACGCCTTCTTCAATCAAATCAACGGTGCGGGTGCTCAGCTCGACATCCACTTCCAGTTTTGGGTAGGTCTGCATGAAGCTGGTGATCACCTCGTTCATCATGAACACACCGATCTCGGTGGGCATGGTCAGGCGCAGACGGCCACGCAACTCGGTTTTGGATGCACTGATGTCGTCCTGAACGGCTTCCAGATCATCCACCAAAGGCTGCGCCCGGTTGAACAGCTCCTCACCTTCCGGCGTGAGCTTGAGTTTGCGGGTGGTGCGTTGTATCAGCCGGATACCCAAGGTGTCCTCCAGCTGCGCGATACGGCGGCTGATGGTGGACTTCTGTACATTCAGGCTGTCGGCTGCGGCGGTAAAACTGCCGGTTTCGACAACACGGATAAACAGGCTGAGGTCATTCAGATTCATCAAACTCTCCAGAACAGAAAAGAGACTCGGACCTAGCCTCGCGGATCACGCGCGAAGGCCTCGATGGCCTGAATAATGGCCGCCACTCCATTGCCGCGGGATGGGCTCAGGTGACGGCGAATATCCAGCTGATCCAGAACAGCACCGAGATCAGTGCTCAGCAGCTCGGCCGGTGTAAGGCCGTTGATACGGTTGAGCAGAAGCGCCAGCAAAGCTCGCAGAATACGGGCATCCGCATCGGCCTGACAGGCCAGCCGGCCAGTGTCATCCAGTGCCGGGACAAGCCATACACGCGATTCACAGCCATGCAGACGGTAGCAGTCCTGCTTGAGAGCGTCGGGGAGCCCCGGCAGGCTTTGACCAATGTGCATCAGGGCTTGATAGCGGGCGTTCCAGTCTGTTGCAGAGTATACCCTCTTAATCAGGTTTTGGGAGGTTTTTTGTTCGATAAATGCAACGGTGGTTGAGGTTGTCTGGCTCTGTATCAGCTGATCGAGGCAGCTGGCGAGCTGTTCGGCTTCATCCAGTCGGTTGTAAAAGGCAAATGATGCACGCAGTGAACCCGGCAGTCCTAATGATCGCATCAGCGGCATGGCGCAGTGGTGACCGGCACGAATGGCAATACCGTGACGATCAAGCCAGTGGGCCACATCCTGCTGGTGGAAACCTTCAAGTTCAAACGACAGCAGACTGACTCGATCACTGCCAAAAGGCAGCTCACGGAAGCCTTTAAGTTGCGAGCAGCAGTCTCGTGCGTGCTGTAGAAGTGTCTGTTCATGCCGTTCCATGGCCGTACGATCCTGCTGCTGCAGGTATTCAATGGCGGCTGCCAGCCCTATGGCGCCCTCGATATTGGGCGTACCGGCCTCAAAGCGAAACGGCAGATCGGCATAGGTTGTTCCGCTGAAACTGACATCGCGGATCATCTCGCCGCCACCTTGCCATGGGGGCATCTGCTCAAGCAATTCTCGGCGTCCCCAAAGGGCGCCGATGCCGCTGGGTCCAAACAATTTATGGCCAGAAAAAGCGTAGAAATCACATCCGAACCTGGTCAGATCAATATCAAAGTGAGGCAGGGCCTGTGCACCATCCACCAGCGTGACAGCACCGGCATCGCGGCCAAGCCTGCACAGCTGTTCAACGGGATAGCGCGTGCCCAACGCATTTGAGACATGACTCAACGCAATTAGTTTTGGGCGTTTCTGCAGCAGCAGTTGATAGGCTTCAAGATCCAGATCACCATCAGGCTGCAATGGGATCACTTCAATGCGTGCGCCCACCGTTTCGGCCAACATCTGCCAGGGTACGATATTGGCGTGATGGGAACTCTGCTGCAGCAGAATCAGGTCATCGGCGCGCAACTGGTTACGACCCCAGCTCTGGGCGACCAAGTTGATCGCTTCAGTGGTGCCGCGTGTCCAGATAAGGCAGGCAGGATCGTCAATGCCGAGCCAGTTAGCCAGGGTGGTGCGGGCCTGCTCGAAGGCAGTTGTGGCCTGTGCTGACAGCGCATGGCTACCGCGATGTACATTGGCGTTGCTCGTCTTGTAAAAGCGACTGATGGCTTCGATGACGACACGAGGCTTTTGGGTCGTGGCTGCATTATCGAGGTAGATCAGTGGCTGGCCATGTACTCGCTGCGACAGCAGCGGGAAATCCCGCCGCCAGCGCACAGGGTCAGAAGGGCGGGAATGGGTCAAGCCGTTGCCTCTGCTGCCTGAGATCGGTCAAGCTGACTGCGCCAGCGCGCATATAGCATGGCCGCGTTAAACAGCGTTACCAGCAGTACACAGTCGATGATGCCGAGCCAGCGAGTGGGTGGCACCAATGCGGCAATTACGGCTTCAAGGAAGTAGAGCAGAAGCACAAAGCATAGCCAGGCATGACCACGCGGCTTTCCTGAAATCACAACCGGTGCAAAGGCTGCAAGCGGCAGAAAGTGCACCAGCCAGATAACCCATGGATTGTCGCCCTTTGAAGGTGACAGCCAGAGATACCAGAGAGTGAACAGCAACAGCAGGCCGAAATAGCTCAGTAGAACCAGTATGCGGCTGATGCGGGTTTTCAGTTCCAAGGTGCTCATCAGACCTCCCGATGCAGTTTGAGTGCCAGCTGAGCCAGGCGTCGGCCCTGCTTGGCCGCCAGCGCCTTTTCATGTTCATCCAGTTCAGAGCGCTCACTCTGACCACTGACGTGGGTTGCCCCGTAGGGTGTGCCGCCAGTCTGAGTTTCCAGCAGCTCGGTTGCGCTGTAGGGCAGCCCAGCGAGCACCATGCCGTGATGCAAAAGAGGCAGCATCATGCTGATCAATGTGGTTTCCTGTCCACCATGCAGGCTGGCACTGGAGCTGAAAACGCAGGCTGGCTTGTCGATCAGGGCACCGGAGAGCCAAAGGCTGCTGGTGGAGTCGATAAAGTACTTGAGTGGCGCTGCCATATTGCCAAAGCGGGTGGGGCTGCCCAGCGCAAGGCCTGAACAGTGGGCGAGGTCGGCCTCGGTACAGTAGATGTCGCCACTGTCGGGGATGTCGGATGCAGTCGCCTCACATATGGTCGATACAGGAGGGACCGTGCGCAGCCTTGCTTCCATCCCGGCCGCTTCAATACCGTGGGCTATCTGATGAGCCAGGGCGCGGGTCGCGCCACTGCGGCTGTAATATAGCACCAGAACGTATGGCTGACTCACGCCAAAATCTCCAGTACCGCTTCCGGCGGGCGACCGATGCGGGCGCGATCGCCGTTGATGACGATCGGGCGCTCAATCAGTTTGGGGTGCTGGGTCATCGCCTTGATAATGGCGGCATCATCCAGCTCCGGGTTGTCCAGACCGGCCTCTTTGTACTCGGCCTCTTTTACGCGTAGCAGCTCCCGCGGGCTTATGTTCAATGCTGCCAGTACTTGTTTCAATTCGTCAGCCGTTGGGACATCCTTCAAATATTCCCGCACCTCAGGCTCGATACCCTGTTCCTGCAGAAGTTGAAGGGTCTGGCGTGACTTGGAACAGCGTGGATTGTGATAGATGCTAATCGACATAAGGGCTCCGTTTCAGGCTTTCAATACAGTCTCTGGGGCCCTATTGTATAGGGCATAACCTTGTTTAGTTAAGAGAGAGTGTATGCAGAAGGGATCCCTGCCAGTGGTTTTGGTATTCATTCGTTCACTGGCACGTCAGTTTCAGGCCAATCAGGGCATCCTGAATGCGGCGGCACTGACTTATACCACGCTGTTTGCCGTTGTGCCCTTGATGACGGTGTCCTACTCGATGCTGGCAGCTGTACCGAACTTCAAAGGGGTTGGTGAGCAGGTTCAAGCCTGGATCTTCGCCAATTTTGTGCCTGCTACCGGTGAAGTGGTGCAGAACTATCTGGGTACCTTTGCCTCACAAGCACAAAGTCTGACCGTAATCGGCATCGTGTTTCTGGTCATTACCTCAATCATGATGATGAAAAACATCGAGGCGGCCTTCAACCGGATCTGGCGAGTGGCCGAGCCGCGCAAGGGGCTGTCGAGCTTTCTGCTCTACTGGGCCGTGCTGAGCCTGGGGCCTGTCCTGATTGGTCTGGGACTGCTGCTGACCTCCTATATTGCCAGCCTGTCCATTATCACCAGTGCCACCGAAGTGGTTGGCCGGGCACGACTGCTGTCAGTCTTACCTCCGATATTCTCAGCGCTGGCGTTCATGCTGCTGTATGCGGCAGTACCCAATTGTCGCGTACCGTTGCGAAATGCGGCTCTTGGTGGTCTTTTTGCGGCTATCCTGTTCGAAATCGCCAAGCGTGGCTTTGTCCAGTTCGTCACTCTATCGCCGTCCTATCAGCTTATTTATGGTGCTTTTGCGGCAGTGCCTCTGTTTCTGGTCTGGATCTATATCAGTTGGGGAATCATTCTGCTGGGGGCTGAACTTACACGGTTGCTGACGGTGAGTCAGGTCAATAAGTACCGGACCAATGAGCCTCACCTGTATACTATTTTGGCCGTGCTGCAGCGCCTCTGGCGCGCGCAGCAGGAAGGTGAGCCCGTACCTGATCGGGTGTTGCTCAAAGAGGTTCCCGGGCTTGATCAAGGGCGCTGGGATGATTACGTACAGTTGCTCAGTGGCGCCGGACTGATTCGGCGTACAGAGGGTGGGCAGTATCTGCTCAGTCGTGATCTTGGCAGTTATACCCTGTTGCAATTGCAGCAGGAGCTGCCCTGGCCACTGCCGGACCCGTTGCCCGAAGAGGGTGAGCACTGGCAGCGAGAACTTCAGCTAAGGTTGCGTCAGTTGCAGGTGCAGCGGGGCGAAGCGCTTAACCTTAGCCTGCAGTCACTGTTTCGTGACAATGACAGACAACACGAACTGGAAACACGGGAGTGATGATGGCAAAAATCTGTGTGCATGCGCGGATAACCGGCCGGGTACAGGGTGTATGGTTCCGTCATTTTACCCGCGAACAGGCGGAAGCAAACGGTCTGACCGGTTGGGTCCGCAATCTGCCGGACGGGTGTGTCGAGGCACTGCTGTGTGGTGAGGAAAAGGCGGTACGCCACGTAGAGGCCTGGCTCAACACTGGGCCGGAATTGGCCAATGTAGCGGATGTCAGCTCTGATGATCAGTTTTTCGATGACAGCCTGCAGGGGTTCGAGATTATCGACTGAGCGTTTTCTTGAGCCATTGTGCCAGCTGGAGTGCCCGTGGCGATGCGGTCTCGCCGGGCAGCCACAGGCTAAGCCTGGCATCGGTCTCAATAAAGCCCCATGGGGCTGCTAGCCGGCCGGTTCGCAGATCCTCTTCCACCAGATATTCAGGTGCAATCGCAACGCCCAACCCCACCAGTGCGGCCTCTAGCATGTAGTTGAGATGCTCGAATGATTGCCCAATGGTCAATTCAGATACGGCCAGATTTTGCGCATGGCACCACAGCGGCCACGCCTGTGGCCGCGACAGGGTTTGCAGCAGTGGCAGCTGCAGCAGGGCAGCTGGGTCCGGCTGTGAGGTTGATGGTACCAGTTTGGGGTGCATCACCGGACCGATTCGTTCCGGAGCAAGATCAATCACCAACTGATCGGGCGGCCAGGGCGGGCTGGCAAATCTCAGCGCTGCATCTATCCCGGGCCTCAGAGTCTGCTCTTCTTCACTGGCGGTCAGATGCAGCTCAAGCTCAGGGCAGTCCTGTTTGAGCTGATCAAGGCGTGGGATGAACCAGCGGGCGAGAAAACTGCCGCTGCAGCTGAGTACCAGTGGAGCGCCGGCGGCCTCACGTTGCAGCGCATTGCAGGCGCGTTCAAGCTGTGAGAATGACTCCTGCGTTGTACGGTAGAGGCGGCGTCCACTGTCGGTCAGTTCAATGCCGCGGCCAACGCGCCGAAACAGCTGTACACCGAGTTGCTCTTCAAGTTGCCGGATTTGACGGCTGACCGCACCATGGGTGACGTGCAGACACTCAGCGGCGCGTGTGATACTCAACTCGCGTGCAGCCGCATCGAAGGCACGCAAGGCGTTGAGCGAAGGCAGGGAATGCAGGACTCGTGTCATTTTATCTGTTACTTTTTCTCACAAATATGTGTGATCTTATCGTTTTTTAATCGTCATTGCATGTACTAGACTTGCCGTCAAATCCAGGCTTTTTGGAGTAACACACATGAGCACAGACAACACTCTCAGGCAGGGTCCCGACGCCAGCGGCTTTTTTGGCCGTTTTGGTGGTCGTTTTGTAGCCGAAACCCTGATGCCGCTGATACTCGAATTGCAGGCGGAGTATGAGCGTGCCAAGCAGGACCCGGCCTTTCACGCCGAGCTGGAGAATTTGCAGAAGGATTATGTCGGTCGCGAAAGCCCGCTTTACCTTGCCGAGCGCCTGACCGAGGAGTTGGGTGGAGCCAAAATTTACCTCAAACGCGAAGACCTTAACCATACCGGCGCACACAAGATCAATAACTGCCTGGGGCAAATTTTGCTCGCCCGTCGCATGGGCAAAAAGCGCATCATTGCCGAGACTGGTGCCGGCATGCACGGTGTGGCCACCGCAACCGTTGCAGCTCGTTTCGGCATGGAGTGCGTGATCTACATGGGCAGCACTGACATTCATCGTCAGCAGCCCAACGTGCAGCGGATGAAACTGCTGGGCGCCAAGGTCATTCCCGTGACCAGTGGTACCGGCACGTTGAAAGATGCGATGAACGAAGCGCTGCGTGACTGGGTGACCAATGTCGACAGCACTTTTTATATCATCGGCACGGTAGCGGGTCCGCACCCCTATCCGGCTATGGTACGCGATTTCCAGGCTGTCATCGGTGAGGAAACCCGTCGTCAGATCATGGAGAAGGAAGGTCGTCTGCCGGATACCTTGATCGCTTGTATTGGCGGTGGCTCCAACGCCATGGGGCTGTTTCACCCGTTCCTGGATGACGCATCGGTCAAGATGATCGGCGTGGAAGCCGGTGGTGAAGGGCTCGACAAGCGTCATGCGGCCAGCCTCAAGGGCGGTGAGCCGGGTGTGCTGCACGGCAACCGTACCTTCCTCTTGCAGTCCGAAGACGGCCAGATTCAGGATGCACACTCGATCTCGGCCGGTCTGGATTACCCGGGCATCGGTCCTGAACATGCATGGTTGCATGACATCAAGCGTGTTGAATATGTGGCCATCACCGACCAGGAAGCGCTGGAAGGGTTCAAGGCACTGTGCAAGTACGAGGGTATCATCCCGGCGCTGGAGTCATCCCATGCCATCGCCTATGTCACCAAACTGGCACCAACGCTGCCGAAGGACCATATCATCGTTATCAATCTCAGTGGCCGTGGTGACAAGGACATGGCAACCGTAACCGAACATCTGGCAGCCGAGCTGGCGCAGTAAGGGGTATAGAATGACAGCAAGCAATACCGTCAGTCGCATGGAGCGCCGCTTTGCCGCGCTGAAACAGGAAAACCGTGCTGCACTGGTCACCTTTGTTACCGGTGGTGACCCTGACTATGACAATAGCCTCAAAACGCTGCTCGGACTGCCGGGCGCCGGTGCGGATATTATTGAGCTGGGCATGCCGTTTACCGATCCAATGGCAGACGGTGCGGCCATTCAGTTGGGCAGCCAGCGTGCGCTGGCCGGTGGCCAGAACATGGTCAAGACCCTGCAGATGGTACGCGAACTGCGCAAGCAGGATCAGGATACGCCGGTGGTGTTGATGGGGTATTACAACCCGGTCTACCGCTACGGCGTGGAAAAATTCCTGCAGGAGGCGGCTCAAGCCGGTGTGGATGGACTGATTGTGGTCGATCTGCCGCCGGAGCATGATGATGAGCTTTGTATTCCTGCCCGTGAAGTGGGTATCCACTTCATTCGTCTGGCAACACCGACCACCGATGCCAAGCGCCTGCCGGGTGTACTGAACAATACCTCCGGCTTCCTGTATTACGTTTCCAGTACCGGTGTAACCGGTGCCGCCGCTCCTACACCCGAGAAGGTGCAGAAAGAGGTGGAAGCAATCAAGGCACATACCGGAATTCCTGTGGCTGTGGGGTTCGGTATCCGTACACCGGAGCAGGCTGCGCGGATCGCGGGTTTCGCTGATGGTGTAGTGGTGGGCTCGGCACTGGTTGACTGCATCGCGCAGGCCGAAACGCCGGAAGCGGGTACTCAGGCCGTGCTTGCGCTGACACGTGAGCTGTCTACCGCCGTGCGCATAGCTCGACAGTAAAACGGTTTAACGGATCTTCAATCCCGGACCTGCAGTCAAGAGCTGCCGGTCCGGGATTTTTGTGTTTGCTCACGCCATATTCAGCACCTTCTGTCCCGAGGGGCGCTGACGCATCCGTTCCAGATACTCCTTTACTGCTCCGTTCCCGATCAGTTCGTCACCCAGCGGCAGCCTGGCGACATAGTCCAGAATCGGCGTCAGCAGTGCATCGGCCATGCTGTAGTGCCGACCGCAGATAAACGGGTTGTCTGCCAGCAGCTCGCGTACACGTTTAAGCGCGGAGCGGGCGGCCGGCAATCTTTCCTGTACCTTATCCAGACGAACCTGGCCGTCTGCCCCCTTGGGAAATGCGAATTCCAGCACGATATCGCGTAACAGCGCCTGGTCAATATAAAGTGCAATTTCGGCACTGCGTTCATCTACACGTGCGCGTTCAAAAAGGTCGGCAGGCTGCAGTGCAGGGCCATCAAAGCGTGCATCCAGGTATCGACAGATGGTGCTGGTTTCTATCAGTATCTGACCGTCATGCAGCAAAGCCGGCAGCTTGCCGTAGGGATGGATTGCGAAATGCTCGGGGCTCTTGGAACGGATCTCCGTGCCGGCGGGAGCCATGCCGCAGGTATAGTGGATACCTTTTTCCTCGCAGCAAAGCATGACTGAACGTGCAAAGCTGCTGAATGTTGGGGCAAAGATGTAGACGCTGCTTTCCATTGGGTGTCTCCTTCGTGTTGTGAAAGACTGCAGTCTGGTACGAAGTCAAAATATGTTAAAGAACATATTGTTGTCTTGTGACATGCTGTATCGGAGTCCAGCAGGAGAATTGACATGCCATGGTCTAGCACGCGCCGTGCCGAGAGTCGTGATCGGATATTATTCAGTGCCGAAAGGTTGTTCACCCAATCCGGCTTTGACCAGGTCAGCATCGACCAGGTGATGCAGAATGCAGGTATGACCCGAGGTGCCTTTTACGCCCACTTTCGTTCCAAGCAGGAGCTGTATTCCGAAGCGATTCTCTCGGCGGCATGGCGTATGGGCGCTCAGCATCCGACCGATGTCGAGACGCTGATTCGGGGTTATCTGAGCCCCGAGCATCTTGGGCAGAAGAAAGGAAGCTGTCCGTTGGCGTTTCTGGTGTCGGATATTGGTCAGCGCGATCAGCCGGTACGGGACAGCTACACAAAAGTATTCAGTGCATTGGCTACCAAGGTTTCTGGCGTACCTGATGCGGAGCCCGATGCAGCTGCGTTGAGGGCTTTGGTGCTGATGGTGGGTGGTGTGGCGGTTGCGCGGGCGCTGAACGATCCGATACTGGTGGAGAGGGTGCTGGCAGCCTGTCGTGAGGGTGCCTTGTCGGAGACGGCGTCCGTGCCGATCTAAAATGGTGTCCCCGGCTGGCTCCCGAAGGGCTTCGACCCGGGCGAATGTGGGGTCAGTCTACTGCGTGGACACAGTTCCGGCAGTAGTTGACCTCGATAATGGGGTGGTACAGGTCTTCAATCGCGTACAAGTTGGCACGGTATTCTTCCGGCGTCGTATTGCCATGGGTCACCACGGCGGCAACCAGTGTCCATGCTCCCTGTCCGACCGACCAGACATGCAGGTCGACGATGGTGGTATCGTCGTGTTTGCGTAGTTGTTCGAGTGCTGCATGGCGGATCGTATCGGGGCCTTCCCGATCCAGCAACACGCCGGAAGTCTGGCGCAGCAGCCCCCAGGACCAACGCAGAATGATCAACGACGCGATCAATGCAATTGCCGGGTCCAGCCAGGTCCACTCCCACAGCCAGGCAGCGGCCAAGCCCGCAATGGCGGCGACGGAGGTGAGGACATCGGCCATGATGTGTACCAGAGCTGCACGCAGATTCGAGTCCTCATGATGTTCGTGTGCATGTTCACTGTGGCTGTGGCCGTGATGGTGCTCGTGCTGGCCGGACAGCAGCCAGATAGAGAGCAGGTTTACTGCCAAACCAATGATCGCCACGATCATCGCTTCCTGGGGCATGAGTTCGGTTGGTGTCAGCAGCCGATGAATCGACTCGTAAATCAGCCAGAGTGTTGAGACACCCAGTAGCAAAGCACTGGTATAGGCGGCCAGATCGGCAATCTTGCCGCTGCCCAGACTCAGACGGCGATCGTGAGCGTGGCGGCGCGATAGATAGTACGCGAGTGCGGCCAGGCCTAATGCCATTGCATGCCCGGCCATGTGAATACCGTCAGCAAGCAGTGCCATGGAGCCGGTAACAAGACCGGCGATCACTTCTGCCAGCATGGTGACCAGTGTTAGCAGAGTGACCAGAGTGGCGCGCTGTTCGGCCTTGCGCTTGTGTCCTTGACCGAAGTCGTGCGGATACTGAAGTTGATCTGCCGTCTGACATTCCAGGGAGGAGGGGGGCTGTTTGGACATGACAACTCCGAAAGTCGATTACACAGGTGAAGCTCACGAGTGTATCAAGGATTCGGGTAAAGCGAGAGGCGGTAGCAGGAGGGGAAATCGGGTGCCCGAACGCAATTCGGGCACCCAAGGAATCAGCTCATGCGGCTGAGCAGAAACTCCAGCGCGGTATCGGCCGCAATATCCTGAGACTCGGCGTCACGGCGACCCTTGTATTCCAGTGTGCCGTTTTTCAGGCCACGATCGGAGATTACCAGTCGGTGAGGCAGTCCCATCAGCTCCATATCGGCAAATTTGACGCCTGGGCGCTCCTTGCGGTCATCCAGTAGTACATCAACACCCGCCTTGCGCAGCGCATCGTAGAGCTCATCCGACTTGGCGCGCACCTCTTCCGACTTGTCGTAGTTCAGCGGAACCAGTGCCACCCTAAAGGGCGCTAATGCCTCTGGCCAGATAATGCCGTTATCGTCATGATTCTGCTCGATAGCAGCAGCCACCACGCGTGTTACGCCGATGCCGTAGCAGCCCATGCTCATCACCGTGGCCTTGCCGTTTTCATCCAGCACGGTTGCGCTCATCGCTTCGGAGTATTTGCGCCCTAGCTGGAAAATGTGTCCAACTTCGATACCGCGACGGATCTGGATGCGGCCCTGGCCACATGGGCTTGGGTCACCTTCGACCACGTTACGGATGTCAGCCACCTGCGGGGTGGGCAGGTCACGTTCCCAGTTGATGCCGAAGTAATGTTTGTCGTCAACATTGGCGCCGGCGCCAAAGTCAGACAGTGTTTCAACGCTGCGGTCGATGATGCAGGGAATCGGCAGGTTGACCGGTCCAAGTGAGCCGGGCCCGGCACCAATGACGCCACGAATCTCGTCATCTGTGGCGAAACGCAGGGGAGCCTCAACGCCGTGCAGTTTTTCGGCTTTCACTTCGTTCAGCTCGTGATCACCTCGCACCAGCAGTGCGACAAAGTCAGCATCAATCTCATCGCTTGCCGCCACGATCAGTGTCTTGACCGTCTTCTCAATCGGTAGGTTGAACTGCTCTACCAGCTGAGCAATGGTTTTGGCGTTGGGTGTATCGACCAGCTGCATCTCTTGCGTCGGGGCCTGACGCTGGCCCAGTGCCAGTGCTTCAGCCATTTCGATGTTGGCGGCATAATCACTGCTGTCGGAGAAGGCGATGTCGTCTTCTCCGGACTGAGCCAGAACATGGAATTCGTGTGACGAATCACCGCCAATAGAGCCGTTGTCGGCCAGCACGGGGCGGAAGTCCAGCCCCAGGCGGGTGAAAATGTTGGTGTACGCCTGATGCATGATTTTGTAGGTATCGACCAATGAATCCATATCGGCGTGGAAGGAGTAGGCATCCTTCATGATGAACTCACGCGAACGCATGACACCGAAGCGAGGACGGATTTCATCACGGAATTTGGTCTGGATCTGATAGAAGTTCGTTGGCAGCTGTTTGTAGCTTTTGATTTCGCGGCGAATCAGGTCGGTAATCACCTCTTCGTGTGTCGGGCCGACACAGAACTCGCGGTCATGACGGTCACGCAGACGCAGTAGTTCGGGGCCATACTGTTCCCAGCGGCCTGACTCCTGCCATAGCTCAGCAGGTTGAATGGCGGGCATCAGCACTTCCTGAGCACCGGCAGCGTCCATCTCTTCACGCACAATGCGCTCCACCTTGCGCAGGGTGCGCAGGCCCAGCGGCAGCCAGCTGTAAAGGCCGGAGGCGACTTTGCGAATCAGCCCGGCACGCAGCATCAGCTGGTGGCTGATCACCTCGGCGTCAGAGGGAGTCTCTTTCAGGGTTGCAATCAGGTATTGGCTAGCTCGCATCGATATGCAGTCCGTTTCAGAATGAAAATGGCCCCCATTTTAGGGGGCCGGGCGCAGGCTAACAAGTGTTCCGGTGTCAGGCTGCCTGACAGTGTTGTTCGACAAACTGGATAAGAGCGTCAAGCTGGTGTTCGTTAAACACCGGCAAGCCGTTGCGAATCAGCTCATCGGCCGCCACACCGGGGGCGTTTGTGAGCTTGCCCGTGAAGCTGCCATCGTAAATTTCCTGGTTGCCGCAGGAAGGGCTGCGGGCTTTCATCAAGGCGCAGCAACAGTCATGTTTGTGTGCAAGTTCAAGCGTTTTCTCGGCCCCGCTGAGAAACTCAGGAGTTACATCGTCCCCGGTGCTGGTTGTGATCAGGATGGGAAAGCGGGTCTGGGTCTCAGCCGGGGGCCGGGGAGTTGGCAGGCCACCAAGGGTTTCTGGGCAGACGGTTACCAGTTTTCCCTGCTGTTGCCAGCGCTTGAGGATCGGGTGGTCAAGCAGATTGTCGCGGCCGTCATAGCGCACCTTGGCCCCGAGCAGGCAGGCGCTGATCAAAACTTTACTCATAAATACTCTGCACAATCGTGTTTATTGTTATTTTAGCGCGCGTATTTTACCGCTCTGTTGCAGTCAGGGCCAATACCACCAAAGTCAGGACTGCATGATGCAGTCCACCAGGTAGCGCTGTCGCTCCGCAAGTCTGACCGCATCGTTGTTCAGTTTCAGTGTTAGCGCGGCGTCAGCCACCGTACGCTGAGCGCCTTCACTGATAAGCTCGATCTGTTGGCTAACCTCACGCACGACACTGCTTTGCTCTTCGCTGGCACCGGCAATGCGAGTGGCCATATCACTGATCAGCTCTATCGCCCCAAGAATTTTTGCCAATACAGCACCGGTCCCCTCGATCTGTTCAACACTCTGTTCCGATAGGGTGCGCTTTGCATCCATGGCGGAGACAATGGCGCCTGTTTGTTGTTGCAAAGCGCCTATCATTTTTTGAATTTCCCCGGTTGCCTGCTGGGTACGCTGTGCCAGCTGGCGAACTTCATCGGCCACAACGGCAAAACCACGGCCGTTCTCACCAGCGCGTGCGGCCTCAATCGCGGCATTCAGGGCCAGAAGGTTGGTCTGTTCGGCAATATCACGAATCACATTGATGATGGAGCCGATCCCTTGGCTCTGCTGCTGCAGGGCCGCTACAGAATGGGTTGTGTCCGCAATCGAGTCAGCCAGGCTGCGGATGCCGGAGACCGCTGCATCTACGACCTGTTGCCCCTGGCGGGCGCTGGACTGTGCAGCCTGGGTCTGATCGGCGGTGTTGGCGGTGCTGGTGGTCATCTCTTGAATCGTGGAGCTGATCTGATTCATGGCGGTTGCCAGTTGAATAAGTGAAGATTGCTGCTCCTCGATTTCATTGCAGGTGCGGCTCATCACATCGATGCTTTGATGCGCCCCACTGAGGACTTCTCCCGAAGCGTTTTGCATCCGCATCAAAACCGAATCCAGCTGAGACTGCAGCATCTGCAGGCTCAGACCCAGCTGACCAATATCGTCATGGGTGCCGGTATAGATCATCTGCTTGATGGGGTGGTTGACCAGTGTGCGACTCTGTTGCACCAGGGAGCGCAGCGGCTTGCATAGCCAGGTTGTGCTGATAAAGAGCAGCAGCAGGGTAGTGGCGACTGCAGCCCAGTAGAGAGGCTCGGACATATACTGCCAAAGCCCAAGCAGTAACATGGGCAACAGGCAGAGACTTTGTGCCATCCAAAGCCGTCCGCGCAGATCCGGCAGGGGCCAGCGCAGTGCAAGCGGCATTTTGCCCTGGCGGCGCAGGCGATAGATGGTGGCAGCCCGTTCGGTCGCGATTCTGGGTGGAATACGGAAAATGCATTGGCACTCGATAATGCGCCCCTGCTCTATGACCGGGATGACATAGGCGTCGAGCCAGAGAGGGGAGCCATCACGGCGGGCCAGTTGCAGCATTCCCATCCAGGGCTTGCCTTTGCCAACGGTACTCCAAAGGTCCTTGATCGGTCCTTCGGGCATTTCATTGTGGCGCAGGGATTGGAGCATCTGCCCTGTTAATGACGGGCGCTCATGGCCACTGTATTCGATAAAGGCGTGGCTGGCTTCACGAATTTCACCCTCGGGGCCGATGACGAGAATCAGGTTATTATCCTGGGGCTGGGTCTTATTATTCTGTTCCATATTGATCCGCTGTTGGCTGGTCGATTGGGGTACGGACCCTGCAAATTACAGGCCACCCTGAAGATCGATTTTGACCCTTGATTGCAACGAAAAATAGCCATTCAGTGCAGCATTTGGTCACTTCATGCAGTTGCATAGTGATGATTTGATCAATTTGGTCAGGAAGGTTTACGTCAACGACAAGCAGTTATATATTCGGGATATCCCTTAAGGGAAACTGCTGCTTCCCGGCTCCGATAATAAAGATAAAAAGAGGGGAATACCCATGAGTAACCAGGCTTACAAGCCATTCTATGACCAGTTTGATGCCCAACAGCTGGCCGCCCGGATTCTTCAGGGCGACCTGACCCAGGGGATCAATGTCTGTGTCGAAATCTGCGACAAATGGGCGTCTGATCCCGACCGAATTGCGCTGAACTACCAGGGTGTAGAGCGCCCCCCCGAAAGCTGGAGCTTTGCCAGGCTGAAGGCTGAATCGGCCCGTTTTGCCAACCTGTTGTCGCAACAGGGTGTTGGCAAGGGAGACCGAGTGGCCGCGCTGTTACCGCGTACGCCGGAGCTGCTGGTGGTGATTCTGGGCACGCTCAAGGCAGGAGCGGTATATCAGCCGTTGTTTACAGCCTTTGGCCCCGGTGCCATCGAATACCGTCTGGACAAGGCCTCAACCCGTCTGGTCGTAACCGATGACCAGAACCGTTTCAAGCTTGATGACGTTAAAAACTGCCCGCCCATTGTGCGCGTAACAGCTACCGGGCCAGACAGTCATCAGGATATTGACTATCACGGCAGCCTGGCGGCCCAGTCGGAGCAGTTTGAGCCTGTGCTGGTGGGCGCCGACGATCCGATGCTGCAGATGTTTACCTCCGGTACGGTTGGCAAGTCCAAGGGGGTTGCTGTGCCGGCGCGTGCGCTGCTTTCATTTCATGTCTATATGACCTGGGCGATTGATCTGAAACCTGAGGATCAGTACTGGAATGTTGCTGACCCGGGTTGGGCCTATGGGCTCTATTACGCGGTAATCGGCCCACTACTGTTGGGCGCGACCACGCACTTCAATGAGAATGGTTTCACCCCCGAGACCACCTATCGCATGATCCGTGAGTACGGCATCACAAATCTCGCGGCCGCTCCAACGGCCTATCGTATGTTAATGGCGAACGATCATGTCCTGGCCAAAGATGAGCAGCTGGGACTCAGGGTGGCCAGCAGTGCAGGTGAGCCACTTAACCCCGAAGTGATTAGTTGGGTGGGGCGCCGTCTGGGTTGCCCGGTAATGGATCATTATGGCCAGACTGAAACCGGGATGACCTGTTGTAACCATCATGCCTTGGAGCACCCGGTACGGGTAGGGTCCATGGGCTATTCATTGGCAGGCCATCGCGTGGTTGCACTCAACGGTGAGTATGAAGAGGTGGGGCAGGATGAAACCGGTCAGCTGGCCGTTGATGTTGAGCACTCCCCGCTGTTTTTCTTCCAGGGCTACACCTGGGGCGAGAAGGATCCTTTCCATGGTCGTTACTATCTGACTGGTGATGTGGTGATCAGCCTCGGCGATGGCAGTTACTCCTTTACCGGGCGTGACGATGACATCATCACGACGGCTGGCTACCGTGTGGGGCCGGCGGATGTGGAGAGTACCTTGCTGGAACACCCAGCGGTGGCGGAGTCCGGCGTGGTAGGCAAGCCAGACAGTTCTCGCGGGTCCGTGATCAAGGCCTATGTGGTGATTAAGCCGCAGTACGACCCCGATGAGACACTGGCCGATGAACTCAAGGAGCTGGTACGAAATCGGCTGTCGACCCATGCCTTCCCGCGTGAAATAGAGTTTGTGCAGGAGCTGCCGAAAACGCCCAGTGGCAAAATACAGCGCTTTATTCTGCGTAACCAGGCGCGGGAAGAGGCTGATCAATAAGAATATGATAAGGAGTGACCCGATGCAGGTCATGGATTTTGATGAGATGCAGCTGTTCCTGCGTGACCATTTTCCGCAGGGGGAGCAGTATGGTCGGTTGGATTCTTTGGGCGATGGTTGGGCCGAAATGAGACTGGCAGTGGGTGATGATCATTTGCGACCCGGTGGTACGGTTTCAGGCCCTACCATGATGGGATTGGCGGATGTGGCGTTGTATGCGGCACTGCTCAGCCGAATTGGCCCGGTCGCCCTGGCTGTGACCATCAATCTCAACATCAATTTTCTGCGCAAGCCCAAAGCCAATGTGGATCTGTTGGCCCGTGCCGAAATGCTGAAGGTGGGCAAGCGGCTGGGGGTGGGTGAAGTTTATATCCGCTCCGCCGGTGAAGATGACCCGGTGGCCCACGCGACCATTACCTACTCGATTCCGGAGGGGGCATGAGTTCAATTCAATGGCACGATGAGCAGGTCGAGCTGAGTGAAGGTGTGAAGCTGCAGCTGCGTTGGGGACGCCAGCCATCCGGTAAAGGAAGGCCTGTACTTGTGCTGCTGCATGAGGCGCTGGGTTGTATCGACATGTGGAAACGGTTTCCACAGCAGTTGGCTGAAGCGACGGGGCTGGATCTGCTGGTTTTTGAGCGTCGGGGGTATGGCCGCTCAACACCCATTACGTTGCCGCGCCCGGATGATTATCTGCTGCAGGAAGGACAAAAATGGCTGCCGCAACTATTGGACCGGCTTGGGCTTGATCAGGTGATTCTGTTTGGCCACAGTGATGGCGGCTCCATTGCCATGATTGGTGCTGCCAGCTGTCCCGAGCAGGTAAAGGCAGTGGTTACGCTGGCGGCTCATATCTATGTGGATCACCTGACGCTGGCCGGAATAAAAGAAGCGGTGAAGCGTTACCATGGCACCGATCTGCCGGAGCGCCTGGCGCGCTATCATGGTGATCGGACAGATCTTATTTTCCGCGCATGGTGCGAAACCTGGCAGCGCCCGTCCTGTTATCAGGCCTTGAATCTTCGACCGCAGCTGGCCGAGATCCGCTGCCCGTCACTGATTATGCAGGGCGATCGGGATGAGTATGGTGTGCCAGAGCAGGTGACTGACAGCTGTGCGGCCATTGGCCCGCAGGCCGAAGCTGCGTTCATTGCTGACTGCGGCCATGTGCCCCACTTGGAGCACCCTCAGGCGGTGATCGATCGCACGCGCGTCTTTCTGGCTGAAGCTGGATTGGTCTGAGCCCTAGAGCGCCAGTCGGCTGTGCATCTGCACCAGCTGTGCCAGACTTTCTGCCCTCATCTTGCTCATTACACGGGAGCGGTGAACTTCCACTGTTTTCGGGCTGATTCCGAGGGTTTCGGCAATCTCACGGTTGGAGTTACCGGTCACCACCAGCTCCATCACCTCACGCTCGCGCCGGCTCAGCGTTTCATACAGCTCCTGCAGCTCTCGCTGTTCGTTCTGTTCGCTGAAACGCTTGCCGGCTTCGGCCATCGCCTTGTCGACCAGGCGTAGCAGCACCTCGTCATCGAATGGTTTCTCAAGAAAGTCGAGAGCGCCGTTTTTCATGGCGTTGACGGCCATGGGTACATCACCGTGGCCGGTAATGATGATGACCGGCAGACGAATGTCACGCTCCAGCATCAGTTGCTGCAATGCCAGACCGTTGATTTCCGGCATGCGAACATCCAGCAGCATGCAGCCGGAGCGGCCGTCGTACTGGTCAAGAAAGAGTTGCGCCGACGCGAAGCTCTCGACGTTGTATGGGGTGGACTCCAGCAGCCACTGCATGGAATCTCTGAAGTCCGCATCGTCATCGATGATAAAAACGGTTGCCTGTGAGTTGGTCATGCCTGCCCCTTGAGCGGGAGTTGAAAGTGAAACCGGGTGCCACTTTGACCATCGCTCTCAACCCAGAGCCGGCCACAGTGGCTTTCGATAATGGTATGTGAAATGGACAGCCCCATGCCAAGCCCGTTTTCCTTCGAGGTGATAAACGGCTCAAACAGGTTGTCCAACTGGGCCGGGTCGATGCCTGGCCCCTGGTCGATGACGCTGACCGTAATACGTTTGCCTTCGACTCGGGTCCGAATGGTAACCGGCTTGGGGCTGATGTCAGAGTCGCTGTAGGCTTCGATCGCGTTGCGAACCAGATTGAGCAAAACCTGCTCGATCTGAAGGCGGTCGGCTTCAAGTATGGGGTTGTCGGGGTCGAGGTCGAAGTCGAAGCGGATGCTGTTGTCGAGCGCTTCCTGATTGAGGAATCGAGTTACCTCGATGCAGGTCTCATTGACTGGGAAGCTGACACGCTGGAACTCGGTGCGACGGACAAATCGACGCATGCGCTTGATGATTTCGGAAGCGCGCCTGGCCTGGGCCGATATCAGTTCCATGGAGCGAGTAACCTGAGTCAGCTCTGTGATCTGGCCTTCTTCGAGCCTGCGGAAGGTGCCGTTGCAGTAATTGATAATGGTCGCCAGCGGCTGGTTGATCTCGTGAGCCAGCTCGGTGGCCATTTCACCGACCGACAGCAGGCGTGACATGTGAGCCATTTCCAGCTGCTGGCGCTTTGCCTTTTCTTCCGCCTTGCGCTTGAGCGTAATGTCGCGGGCAATGATGGAGTAGTACTCCACCTGCATGTTTTCGGCACGGTTGCGGTGGGCAATGATTTCACGAATTTCAGCGATGCGACCGGGGTTGCCGGCCGGGTAAAGCGGGATGCTGCCGTACCAGGTCCCGTACAGGGCAGCATGTTGCAGCGCAGGCTCTACCAGTGTGTGCAGCACATCCTGCGGGAACAGCTGGTTAAGGTAGAACACCGCCAGATTTTCGCGTTCGGCACCGAAGGTGCGGTAGGCCGTTTCATTCATGTAGGTAAGCTGCAGCGTGCGGTGGTTGCAGAACAGGATAATGTCCGAGGATGCTTCCACGACTCGCGCCAGTCGTCGGGTCGCTTGCTGTGCCAACTCACGCTCGGTGACATCGCGGGATACGCAGATAATCTCGACAGGGTGTCCAAGCTCATCACGAATGGTGCGACTGGTGGTTTCCAGCCAGATGTAGTGGCCGTCCCGGTGCTGAAAGCGGTATACATTGGTATACATGCCGCGGCGATAGCGAACTGAATCGGCTCGTTTCTTCAGGTTGTCGGCATCGTCCGGGTGAAACAGGTCATAACCCGAGGTGCCGATGATTTCGTCCGCACGATAGCCCAGCATGCGCTCGATGGCAGGATTAACATCGATGAAGGTCCACTCGGGCGTGGGTGTATGGCGCGAAATCATGTCGGTGGACTGTTCGGCCAGCAGACGATAACGGTCCGCTTCCTGCAGACAGCGCTGCAGTTCCTGCTCAAGTGGTTGCATGCATTTTCCTTATCATTTTGCGCATCTTGGCCGGCACAATCTTATGATTTTAGGTCCTATTGTGTAATAAGGGAAAATACGTATCATGAGATGACTGGATGGAATCAAATCAACCGAGGATGGCTCCCCAAAGCACTGGTGGAGAGGAACCTATAATGACAATGAATAACCATAATCCTTACGCGCTGGGACTGGATCAAAACCCGGCCAACTACGCCACACTCAGCCCGCTGAGCTTCATTGCTCGCACTGCTGCGGTGTATCCAAACCGAACCGCTGTGGTGCATCATAAAGTGCGCCGCAACTGGGCCGAGACTTACAGCCGCTGTCGCCGTCTCGCCAGCGCACTGAGCCAGCGCGGCATCAGCAAGGGTGATACGGTTGCCGTCATGGCACCCAATCTCCCGGAGGTGTTTGAAGCTCACTTCGGAGTGCCCATGTGTGGCGCAGTGCTGAACGCACTGAATGTTCGTCTTGATGCTGAAGCGATCGCGTTCATTTTGCAGCACGGTGAAGCCAAGGTGATCATCGTGGACCGTGAGTTCTCGGACGTCATTGCCAAAGCCATCAAAATCGCACGCATCAATCCGATCCTGATCGATATCGATGATCCTTCCTACGAGGGTGGCGAGTTGATCGGCGAATGCGATTATGAGGCTTTCATTGGCACAGGTGACGCCGAGTATGAATGGCAATTGCCCGCCGATGAGTGGGATGCCATCACGCTGAACTATACCTCTGGCACCACCGGCGACCCCAAGGGCGTGGTCTATCACCACCGTGGCGCCTACCTCAATGCGATCAGCAACGTGGTGTCATGGAACATGGGCGACCAGCCCATCTATCTCTGGACCCTGCCGATGTTTCACTGCAATGGCTGGTGTTTCCCCTGGTCCATTGCTGCGGCTGCCGGTGTCAGTGTCTGCCTGCGTCATGTACGGGCAGATGATATCTACCACCTTCTCAAGACAGAAAAGGTGGACCACTTCTGCGGCGCCCCCATCATATTGAACATGCTGAACAATGCCTCTGATGAGCTCAAATCCGGTATTGAGCATCAGGTGAAAGTGATGACGGCAGGTGCAGCGCCGCCTGCCTCGGTTATCGAAGGTATGGAAAACATGGGTTTCAGTGTGACTCATGTGTACGGTTTGACCGAAACCTATGGCCCCTGTGTGGTATGTGCCTGGCATGATGAGTGGAATGAAAAAACGGTTAACGAACGTGCCCGATTGAAATCCCGTCAGGGCGTGAAGGCACCGATGCTTGAAGGGTTAATGGTCGCCAACCCCGATACCCTTGAGCCTGTGCCGCAGGATGGTGAAACCATCGGCGAAATTTTCATGCGCGGCAACCTGGTGATGAAGGGCTATCTGAAAAATCCGACAACCACTGATAAGGCGTTCGAAGGTGGCTGGTTCCACTCCGGGGACCTGGCTGTCTGGCATGCCGACGGCTATGTCGAGATCAAGGATCGCTCCAAGGACATTATCATTTCGGGCGGGGAAAACATCTCCAGCATTGAGATCGAGGATGTACTCTACCGTCATCCTGCAGTGATGGAGGCGGCTGTCGTGGCGCAGCAAGACGAGAAATGGGGTGAAATTCCCTGTGCCTTCGTCACTCTTAAAGCAAATGCTGGTGAGCTTTCTGAAGCAGAACTCATTCAGTTCTGCCGTGACAATATGGCGCACTTCAAGGCACCCAAACGCGTGGTGTTCTGCGAACTGCCAAAAACCTCAACCGGCAAGATCCAGAAATTTGTTTTGCGTTCACAAGCAAATCAAAAATAATGAGCAGGATCAAAAAGCTGTAGCAGATTGAAGCCGCCTTTTGGCGGCTTTTCTGATAATGTTGGCCCTTCCCTGAACCCGCCGTGCTCGGTAAGGTCCAATATGGCGATTAGAAAAGGGATTTTGGGAGTGCCAAATGAAGGAAAGAACCCGAGCTAAGGTTGCGGCAACCGTTGCCGCCGCCACTCTCAATACCCAAGTACTCAAGGTGACTGACTTGGATGAGGGGACTGTTTATCGCATTCGCGCCCTGATGCGCCATGGACGTGTTGATGGGTTTGATTGCCACTCGGAGCACCATTTCAAGGGCATGAGCAGCCATTCGATGAATTTTTATGACTACGAGGCGAAGGCTCATGTGCATTTGAAATTGGTCGGAAGCAAGATACTCGGTTATGACCTCGCAACCGAAACCGCATTTAATGGCCAAGTGCACGGCCGTCTGATCAATCTGTATGACTATGAAACCGAGCAAACCTACCGTTTCACTGTTTAATGAGGGCGCCTGACTCTGATCAAGCGCCCTCATGTTTTCAGCTTTCCCGGCGATCGACCATGAAGGTGCCTTCGCCCGTGGCAACCAGTGTTTCGCCTACATGCACGTCAGTTCTGCACTTGACACGACGACGACGTTCATCAATTTCGGTTACAGTCAGGCTTGCACGCGCCGTGTCACCGATATGGACCGGCGCCTTAAACTTCAACTGTTGATCCACGTAGATCGCCCCTGGCCCTGGCAGTCGTGTGCCTGCTACGGTGGAGATCAGTGCTGCACTGAACATGCCGTGTACGATACGCTGCTTGAACGGTGTGGTTTTAGCGTATTCATCATTGATGTGAATCGGGTTGTTATCACCGGAAATACCGGCAAACAAAATCACATCCGCATCGGTGATGGTCTTGGCATAGGAGGCGCTCATACCCACTTCGAGGTCTTCCAGATAGTAACCGTGCAATTCCTGCATCTCATGATTCTCTTGTTGGCTTTTGGAGTGAGGCTGATTGTAAACCCGGGTTGACAGTATAAAAGGACCATATGAAAGTTTTCCTGCTTATCAAACCCGTGCTACATGCTAGAATAAGTGTATTCCCTTATAAGGACCGGTGCCACTGCCTGTGAGGCACAAACCGGTATGGCTGCTTCAAACGATTAACGAGAAGGTATCCAATGGCTGATTACAACGCACCACTGAAAGATATGAAGCTGACGCTTGACCATGTTGCGCGTATGCCTGAGCTGGCGCAGAAACCGGGCTTTGAAGATGCATCGGCCGATATGGTCGATGCAATTCTGGATGAGGCTGCTCGTGTGGCACGGGATGTTGTGGCTCCGAGTAACTGGGAAGGAGACCAACAGGGTGTGCAGCTGAAGGATGGAAGTGTCGTCTGCCCGGAATCGTTCAAGGAGGCCTATCAGCAATATGCCGAGGGGGGCTGGGGATCACTCCAATTTGACCCGGAATACGGCGGTCAGGGCTTGCCGTTTCTTCTGTCTATTCCGGTGATGGAAATGTGGCACTCTGCCAACATGGCGTGGGGCCTGTGTCCGATGCTGAGTCAGGGGGCGGTTGAGTGTCTGGACCTGAACGGCAGTGATGAACTCAAGGAAAAGTACCTGCCCAAACTGGTTAGCGGTGAATGGACAGGTACCATGAACCTGACCGAGTCCAATGCGGGCTCTGACCTGTCGGTTGTTCGTGCCAAGGCGGAACCCGAGGGTGATCATTATCGCGTCAGCGGGGAGAAGATTTTCATCACTTGGGGCGACCACCAGATGGCTGAAAACATCATCCACCTGGTGCTGGCGCGATTGCCTGATGCTCCCGCTGGCGTGCGCGGTATTTCGCTGTTTTTGGTGCCCAAGTATCTGGTCAATGAAGATGGCTCCCTCGGGGGATTGAATACGGCTGGCCCTCTGTCTCTCGAGCACAAGTTGGGCATTCATGCCTCGCCGACTTGTGTCATGGGTTTTGATAATGCCGTTGGCTATCTGGTTGGTGAGCCGAACCGAGGTCTGGCCTGCATGTTTACCATGATGAACAACGCGCGTTTGAGCGTGGGGTTGCAGGGTGTTTCCATCTCGGAGCGCGCCTACCAACAGGCATTGCAGTATGCATTTGAGCGCATACAGGGACCGGCCGTCGGGACGAAAGAACCTGGCCCGATCATTCGGCATGCTGATGTGCGACGCATGCTCCTGACCATGAAGACCCTGACCGAAGCTGGTCGAGCCATTGCCTACGATGCCTGCGGCAGTCTTGATTTCGCGCTCAAGGCGGATACCGAAGAGCAGAAGGCGCTTGAAAAGGCTCGTGCCGCTCTGCTCACGCCCATCGTCAAAGGCTGGTGTACCGAAGTGGCTCAGGAGGTGACCTCGCTGGGTGTACAGGTACATGGTGGGATGGGATATGTGGAAGAAACCGGCGCCGCACAGCACTTCCGCGATGCCCGTATCTTGCCGATCTATGAGGGAACCAACGGTATCCAGGCACTGGACTTGGTGGGTCGAAAAACCTTGATGGACAAGGGCGAGGCACTGTCAGCACTGTTACAGGAGATGCGCAGTAGCGTGGCCGCATGCGACCCGTCTCTGACACCTCAGGCAAAACAGCTTGAAGAAGCGATCACGGGGCTTGATCGTGCCCGTGAACAACTGCTCAAGGGTTCGGTGGATGACGAGCAGTGGGCCGGTGCCGTGGCGTACAACTTCATGATGCTGGCAGGCTACGTCTGCGGTGGTTGGCAGCTTCTGCGTCAAGGGAACGCTGTGGTTCGCCTGATGGCTGAAGGTGAAGATGACCCCTATCTGCAGGCAAAACTGGAGAGTGTCCGTTTCTACATGGCACAGGTGCTGCCACGCTGGAAAGGGCATGCCGACATGGTGGCTGACGGCAGTCGTTCCATCATGGCATTGTCTGAGGAGCTGTTCGCCAGCGCCTGGGAATAAATTTCATCCTGCAGGCAGATCCGGCTGGATCTGCCTCTTGCTGCAGGGCACAATCTGACACTTGTGGATATAACGATAAGGAACCACGATGTCTCATCAGGCCCAACGTCTGAAGGTTCTGTTTGCCGGAATTTTCAGTCAGATCCTCTGTATCGGGATTGCCCGATTCTCCTATACCCCACTGTTGCCCGTGATGCAGGAGCAGACCTGGATCGGCGATGCCGAAGGTGGCTGGATGGCTGCCATCAACTACGCCGGCTACATGTGCGGTGCCTTGATTGCGGCTTCATTGAGCGACCTTCAGCTCAAGGACAGACTTTACCGCATTGGCCTTGTCATGGCCGTTGTGACTACGGCAGCCATGGCATTGACAGAAAACATGCTGCTCTGGTCCTTGCTGCGTTTTCTTTCCGGTCTCAGCAGTGCCGGCTCCATGCTGATCGCATCCGGCCTGATTCTGAACTGGCTGATTCGCAATAACCATCGCAGCGAGCTGGGTATTCACTTTGCCGGTATTGGTCTGGGTATCATGTTCGCTGCCATAGTAGTGGAGATCATGCTCAGGCTGTCTCTGGGATGGGATGAACAGTGGCTCTGGTTTGCAGTGCTTGGGGTAGTGCTGGCTGCTCCGGCCTGGCACTGGATGCCAAGACCTGAACCCCTTGGCCTGGGCGGCAGTGGCCCATCAATGCTGGATCAGCCGCCGGGTAAACGCTTCATGTGGCTGATGATGATGGCCTACTTCTGTGCCGGTTACGGTTATGTGATCAGTGCGACCTTTATCGTCACCATTGTTGAGCGAGAGCCCGCACTGGCCGGCATGGGGCAGCTGGTATTTCTGGTGGTGGGACTGGCTGCGGCCCCTGCCGTAATGGTGTGGGACCTGATTGCGCGCCGAATGGGCTATCTGGGGGCGCTGTTGCTGGCCTACCTGATTCAGGTTGTGGGCATTGTCATACCGGCTCTGAGTGAGAGTCTGGCTGCTATTTTGCTGAGCGCAGTGCTTTATGGAGGAACCTTCATCGGTTGTGTCAGCCTGGTATTGACCATGGCGGGCCGGTTATACCCATCGAAGCCGGCCAAGTTAATGGGCAAGATGACCCTGTCCTACGGCGCAGCCCAGATTATCGCTCCGGCGCTGACCGGTATGCTGGCCGCGCAGAGCGGGGATTACAACACCGGCCTTTGGTTGGCCGGTGGGTTCGTAACACTGGGTGCCGTGCTGATACTGCTGTTGCGTTTCACCGACCGTACTGCCGCTGAGCTGGATCAGAGCAACCGCTTGGTCCGTGGCTGATTCAGGCGCTTGTGCTGTCGCAGGCTGACTGCCGCGGCAGCAGCCAGCGGCCGAGCACAAAGCCGCTGACGGCGCCGGCAAACATGATGGACACCATGGGCAGGGGAGTGCCGTCCCCCAGCAACCCGGTCAGAATCCCGCCAACCGCGCCGGTCGCGAAACCGCAGGCCCCGATCAGAGCCGTAGCGGTTGCAGCCGTGTGGGGGAAAAACTCACTGGTACCCGCCATCGCATTCGACATCACAAATCCCTGCATGCCGATAAAGAGCATCACCAGGACCAACACCATCCAGACGGGGGCGGGTGTCAACAGATACCCCAGCAACAGAGCGGTCGCTGCCAACAGTTGAACCTTTTGTGCACCTTGCAGCAACTGTTGAGGGCTAAAGCGGTGCAGCAAGCGAATATTGATGCGATTGCACAGCAGCAGAGTGACGATATTCGCTCCAAACAGAATTGGATACACGCTGGGTGATATGCCGTAGTAGCCGATATACATCCCGGGTGAGGCCGTGATAAAGGCAAACATGCCAGCGTAACTGGCCGCAACCGAACACAGGTAGCCCAGTGCATTTCGGTTTTGCAGCACACTCAGATAGTTGCGCAACGGGTTTGACAATGGGCCTTCGCGGGGTGCCAATGTTTCAGGCAGGCGCATGAACAGTGCCACGGAGAGAATCAGTCCATAACCAAACAAAAACATGAAAATACTGCGCCAGTCGCTGATCTTGAGAATCAGCGCCCCTATCACGGGCGCCAGCAATGGTGCCGCCATGATGATGCTGGCCATGCGGCTCATCGCCTGAGCGCTTTCGCGGCCGGAATGGCGATCCCGAATGATTGCCATTGAGTTGACCACGCTGATGCCGCCGCCAAAGCCCTGAAGAACCCTGGCCAGCCAGAGTGCATGCGCGGAATCTGCCAGCATGGCCCAGAAGGCGCCCAGCATAAAAATACTCAGGCCGGTAAAGACCGCTGTGCGTCTGCCGAAACGGTCAGAGTAGGGGCCGCCGAAGAGCTGACCAACGGCAAATCCTGCCAGGAAAAGACCGACGGTCAGTTCGATATCATGAACAATGACGCCAAGATCACTTGCAATCGCAGGAATGGCGGGCAGATAGGCATCCGTTGACAGCGGGGCGAGCGCAGTCAGTCCAGCAAGCATCAATATCAAACCCGGAATATGGGTGGTCTTGGGTGTCATTGAAGATCCTCATAACTGCAATAGCGGCGTGTTTGCACATGGGTCTTAGTGAGATGTGAAACCGTGCAAGGGAAGCAATCCGTGTGTACTCGGAAAGTGTAATATACATTACATAATATTGACCTGTCCATTGCGTTCGGTCGTGCTGACAGGGCAGCAGGCCTGATATAATGGCCCCACATTCAGACGCAGAATTTGCCATGAACAAAATGCAGCAGGATGAAAAAACAACGGCGTGCGGGCTGACCCCAAAAGGGCTGGAGCGACAGAAGCGCATTCTCGACGCCGCTCGGGAAGTGTTTCTGGAGCAGGGATACGACAATGCCAGCATCAACGACATCATGTGTCGGGCCGGTGGTTCGTTGAGTACGCTCTACAGGCTGTTTGGCAGCAAACTGGGGTTGTTTGAAGCTATGATGGAACAGACTTCAAACCAGGTGTTTGCTGCCTTTCAGGCATTTGAATGCTCAATCAAACGGCAGGAAACTCCCGAGCAGGCACTCAAGCGTTATGCGCGACTGCTGCTGGAGCGTGTTCTCTCACCTGAGGCTGTCGGCCTATATCGTCTGATCACCACCGACTGCAGTAGCGAGCGAGAGCAGATACAGCAGCTTTTCTATGCCCAGGGCCCCAAGCGTATCAACGAGAAGCTCGCCGGCTACCTGCGTGTTCAGGTTGAGCAGGGTGTGCTGCAGATTAATAATCCGGAACTGGCTGCCTTTCAGTTTGTAGACATGGTGAAGGGCCAGTTCCAGTTGAGAGCGATGCTGGGCATGACGATAACCGATGGCGAACTCGATGCAGCTGTAGAGCAGGCAGTGGATATATTTCTGCGCGGAACTACTCCGCGCTGATCCTTTCGCACAGGCCCGCCCTGATGCTGTTGCCAAAACCTCGAATAGGGTATCTTAGGCGCAATTTGTACCCGAACACAGATGGACACTGAATCCGCATATGATTATCAAACCGAAAATCCGTGGCTTTATCTGCACTACTACCCATCCTGTCGGCTGTGAGGCCAATGTACGTGAACAGATCGCATACACTCAGGCACAGGGCAAGATTGAGAGCGGCCCCAAGCGTGCGCTGATCATCGGCTCTTCCAGTGGCTACGGCCTGTCATCTCGCATCGCAGCGGCCTTTGGCAGTGACGCCGCAACCATCGGGGTGTTTTTTGAAAAGCCGGGCAGCGAACGCAAGACTGGCACGGCCGGCTGGTATAACGCAGCCGCTTTTGACAAGTTGGCCAAGGAAGCCGGACTCTATGCCAAGAGCCTCAACGGTGATGCCTTCTCACACGAAGCCAAACAGAAAGTGATCGACCTGATTAAACAGGATCTGGGTCAGATTGATCTGGTGGTGTACTCGCTGGCGTCACCGGTGCGTAAATTGCCGGATACCGGTGAGGTGATTCGCTCTGCACTGAAGCCGATCGGTGAGCCTTACCGCTCGACCGCCATCGATACCAACAAGGACGTGATTACCGAGGCCGAGATTGAGCCGGCTACCCAGGAAGAAGTCGATAACACCGTCAAGGTGATGGGCGGCGAAGACTGGGAACTCTGGATCAAAGCTCTGGAAGAGGCCGGTGTGTTGGCCGAAGGCTGCAAGACCGTTGCCTACAGTTATATCGGCACCGATATTACCTGGCCGATTTACTGGCACGGCGCCCTTGGCAAAGCCAAGCAGGATCTGGACCGCGCCGCTACCGAACTGAACAGCCAGCTTTCTTCGGCGCATCAGGGGCAGGCCAACGTGGCTGTGTTGAAGTCGGTGGTTACCCAGGCCAGTTCTGCAATCCCGGTCATGCCGCTTTATCTGTCCATGGTGTTCAAAGTGATGCGTGAGCAGGGTGTGCATGAAGGCTGCATGGAGCAAGTGCATCGCCTGTTCAATACCGGCCTGTACGGTGACACTGCCCAGATTGATGAAGGCAACCGTTTCCGCATGGATGATTGGGAGCTACGTGAAGATGTGCAGCAGGCGTGCCGTGATCTTTGGCCACAGGTTACCTCCGAGAATCTGTTTGATGTGACTGACTATCAGCTGTACAAGGATGAATTCTTGAAGCTGTTTGGTTTTGGCATTGATGGCATAGACTACGATGCTGATGTGAACCCGGATGTACAGTTCGACGTGGACGATATCTGATTTCAATACCCTTGTGTCGGTAACAGACTTTTCAAGCCCCGCTGTGAGTGATCACAGCGGGGTTTTTGTTTTTGCGCTCTGCAATGTCTGGCGTACATGGAGGGGCAGGCCGGTAAAGGCCAGCTTGAATCAGGCTATCGAGCGTAAACCCTATATTCAATACGGCTGTTATAGGCGCCTGCTATGGTGAACATAAAGATAATCAACCGTACAGAGTCGGTTTAGGCTGCTAAGTTGTAAGACAGACAATATCAAGGCAACACTCAACATCAAATCCAAAGGGAAGACTGATATGAGCCAGAATAATAATTCCACCGGCAAATGTCCGGTGATGCATGGTGCCAACACGGGAGCGTCTGACAGCGTCATGGAGTGGTGGCCCAAATCACTGAATCTCGACATCCTGCACCAGCATGACCGCAAGACCAACCCTCTTGGTGAAGAATTCAATTACCGCGAAGAATTCAAAAAGCTGGACCTGGAAGCGGTTAAAAACGATCTCAAGGCTTTGATGACTGACAGTCAGGACTGGTGGCCGGCTGACTGGGGCCACTACGGCGGCTTGATGATCCGTATGGCCTGGCACTCGGCCGGTACTTACCGTATCGCCGATGGCCGTGGTGGTGCAGGTACTGGCAACCAGCGTTTTGCACCGATCAACTCCTGGCCGGACAACGGCAACCTGGACAAGGCGCGTCGTCTGCTTTGGCCAATCAAGAAAAAATACGGCAACAAGCTCTCCTGGGCCGACCTGATAATCCTGGCCGGTAACATGGCCTACGAGTCCATGGGATTCAAGACCTTCGGTTTTGCCGGTGGTCGTGAGGATATCTGGCATCCTGAGAAGGATACCTACTGGGGCTCTGAGAAAGAGTGGCTGGCACCCTCCGGCAGTGAGGGCAGCCGTTACTCCGGTCAGCGTGATCTGGAAAACCCGCTGGCAGCTGTAATGATGGGTCTGATCTACGTTAACCCGGAAGGCGTTGATGGCAAGCCTGATCCGCTGAAAACTGCACATGACGTACGGGTTACCTTCGAGCGCATGGCGATGAACGACGAGGAAACCGTTGCCCTGACCGCCGGTGGTCATACCGTGGGTAAGGCACATGGTAATGGCGATGCCGCCAATCTGGGTCCCGAACCAGAAGCAGCCGGAATTGAGGAACAGGGTTTTGGCTGGATGAACCACAAAACCCGCGGTGTTGGTCGTGATTCAGTCACCAGCGGTATCGAAGGGGCCTGGACCAGCGAGCCGACCAAGTGGGACTACGGCTACTTCGACATGTTGCTCAACCATGAGTGGGAACTGACCAAAAGCCCGGCCGGTGCCTGGCAGTGGAAGCCGGTGGACATCAAGGAAGAGGACATGCCGGTGGATGTAGAAGATTCTTCCATCCGCTGCATGCCGATGATGACCGATGCCGATATGGCGATGAAGATGGACCCGGAATACCGCAAGATCTCCGAGCGATTCCAGAAGGACCCGGCATACTTCGACGAGGTTTTTGCTCGTGCCTGGTTCAAGCTGACCCATCGTGATCTGGGGCCGAAGAGCCGTTACCTGGGGCCGGATGTACCGGCCGAGGATTTGATCTGGCAGGACCCGGTCCCAAGCGTGGATTACACCCTGGACGATGCCGAAGTTACCGATCTGAAAGCGAAAATTCTGGCCAGCGGCCTGAGTGTATCCGAACTGGTTGCCACCGCATGGGACAGCGCTCGTACCTTCCGTGGTTCCGACTACCGCGGCGGTGCCAACGGTGCACGCATTCGTCTGGCACCGCAAAAGGACTGGGAGGGCAATGAGCCGGAGCGGCTGCAGAAGGTGCTCAAGGTGCTGGAAGGCATTCAGTCAGATCTTGGCAAGCCGGTCAGCATGGCTGACCTGATTGTTCTTGGCGGTACCGCAGCGGTTGAAAAGGCAGCCCGGGATGCCGGTGTAAATGTAACAGTGCCGTTCGCGCCGGGCCGTGGTGACGCCACGCCGGAGATGACTGACGGGGATGCGTTTGACGTGCTTGAGCCCCTGCATGATGCCTATCGCAACTGGCTGAAGAAGGATTATGTGGTTTCTCCCGAGGAGATGATGCTGGATCGTACCCAGTTGATGGGGCTCACAGCTCCTGAGATGACCGTACTGGTCGGTGGCATGCGTGTACTGGGTACCAACCACGGTGGCAGCAAGCATGGCGTGTTCACGGATCGTGAGGGTGTACTGACGAACGATTTCTTCGTCAACCTGACCGACATGAGCAACAGTTGGAAACCGACCGGCAAGAACAGTTATGACATCGTTGACCGCAACACCGGTCAGACGAAATGGACAGCGACCCGAGTGGATCTGGTGTTCGGTTCAAACTCCATTTTGCGCGCCTACGCCGAGGTGTACGCTCAGGATGACAACAAGGAGAAGTTCGTCAAGGACTTCGTCAATGCCTGGACCAAAGTGATGAACGCGGATCGCTTTGATCTGAAATAATTGTCTGGCCCGCCAGGGCCGGATCAAGTGCCAAAGCCACGGTCAGTCATACTGCCCGTGGTTTTTTTGTGGCGGCACTCAACTGCGCGCCGCAACCAGCTCAATCACCCGAATGGCACCCGCTTTAAGATTCAATACCAGGTTTTTGCCCATATCTGCGAACCGTGAACCCAATATCAATGCAGGCGAAAGCGCCGCTCGGCCCACATGCCCAGCATCCTCTTTTTGCAACTGACGTTGTCGCCATGCCAACGCTTCATCGCTCCAGTCATCGAGCCTGATATTGGCAAAACCGGCTTGCTGCAGTTGCTGCTGCAATGTCTGTGAAGTTACCAGATGTGAATGTACCGCATCCTCGGCCCAGGGGACCGGGTAGCGCATCTGCTCGGGCTGTGGGCCGCAGACCACTTCGTGCATCAGCAGTGTCCCGCCGGGCTTCAATACACGCCAACATTCGCTCAGAACCCTGGAGTTGTCCGGCATGTTGAGAAAGCTGTGCTGAAACAGAATCAAATCCAGACTTTGATCGGCAAAAGGCAGGTGGTGAGCATCCCCGGTGATAATCGGATTGCTGACCGGAACGGAGAAACAGTCATTCAGGCCAAGATTCAGTTGGTTGAAGCGGTGGGTGATATCCAGCCCGATCATGCTGAAACCCATGGCGGACGCCTGACGCATCAGCCCACCGGCGCCGGAACCGATATCAAGAATGTGATGGTGCCTGGCCAGATCAAGATGACGCAGCAGGCGTTCTGAGGCCTTGATGCCACCGATGTGCAATTGATCCAGTGGTGCCAGTTGAAACAGATCCGCTCCCGCGGGGTACGCTGAATGAACCTGCCCCAGTATCCATGAAGGATCAAGTGACTGATCGTAGTGCTTGTCGATACTCATAACTGAAAACGCCGGCCAGTGGCCGGCGTTGGGTCTCCTTCAGGTAGCTGAATCAGTCATCCAGACCCAGCTCGGCAATGGACATTTCGCGCATCTTGAACTTCTGTATCTTGCCGGTGACCGTCATCGGGAAGGCATCGACAAACTTGAAGTAACGCGGAATCTTGAAGTGAGTGATTTTGCCTTTGCAGAACTCACGCAGCTCCTCGGCTGTGACGTCATCGGCATGCGGGTGAAGCTTGACCCATGCGATCAGCTCCTCACCGTACTTCTTATCCGGTACGCCCGTAACCTGGACTTCCGACACGGCCGGGTGGGTGTAGAGGAACTCTTCGATCTCTTTCGGATAAACGTTCTCACCGCCGCGAATCACCATATCCTTGATACGGCCAACGATCTGTATATAGCCCTCGTCATCCATGGTGGCCAGGTCACCGGTGTGCATCCAGCCGGCTTCATCAATGGCTTCGGCAGTGGCCTTTTCGTTGTTCCAGTATTTCAGCATGACGCTGTAGCCACGGGTGCAAAGCTCACCGATTTCCCCGCGAGGTACGATCTGTCCGTTACCCGGGTCTACAATTTTGCTCTCCAGATGCGGCTGAGTCCGTCCTACAGTTGATACGCGCTTTTCAATGCTGTCCTTGGCACCGGTCTGGGTTGATACCGGGCTGGTTTCGGTCATGCCGTAGGCGATCTGAACTTCCTTCATGTTCATTTTGCTGATCACCTGCTTCATCACCTCGGTGGGACAGATGGAACCCGCCATGATGCCGGTACGCAGTGTCGACAGGTCAAAGCTGTCGAATTCGGGGTGATCCAGCTCGGCAATGAACATGGTTGGCACGCCGTAAAGAGCGGTGGCTTTTTGTGAGTGGACTGCCTTGAGCACCGAAGTCGGATCGAACCCTTCGTCTGGATAGATCATGGTCGCACCGTGGGTGATGCAACCCAGGTTACCCATCACCATGCCAAAACAGTGGTACAGCGGTACTGGAATCACCAGTCGGTCTTCGCTGGTGAAGCCCATGCTTTCAGCAACGAAAAAGCCATTGTTCAGAATATTGTGGTGCGACAGGGTGGCACCCTTGGGGAAACCGGTGGTGCCTGATGTGTACTGGATGTTGATCGGATCATCAAACTGCAGTGTGGCCTGCAGGTCGGCCAGCTCGTCTTCACTGACATGATCCGCCAGTTCCAGCATGTCGGCCCAGCGCCACATGCCAGGGTGTTTCTCGTCTGACAGGTTGATGATGCACTCCAGATCAGGCAGTTTCTGTGACTTCAGTTTGCCATCGGCACAGGCTTTAAGCTCAGGTGCCAGCTCGTACAGCATGCCGCGATAGTCAGAAGTTTTGAAGCTGTCAGCGGTGATCAGGAAGCGAGCGCCTGACTGGTTGAGGGCATATTCCAGCTCATGGGTACGGTAGGCCGGGTTGACGTTGACGAGGATCGCACCGATTTTGGCCGTGGCGATCTGGCTGACCGTCCACTCGGAGCAGTTCGGCGACCAGACGCCGACTCGATCCCCCTTGCGGACTCCCATGGACAGGAGTGCACGGGCGCACTGATTGGCGCGCTGCTGCAACTCGCGGTAGCTCCAGTGCACATTTTGGTGCAGCACAATCAGCGCGTCGTTATCCGGGTAAGTATTGGCAATCTCATCGAATTTGTCACCGATGGTCATGCCGATCAGCGGTTTTTCAGCGGTGCTGCTGGTATAGCTTGGTAGTGGTTTGCTCATCGCTATGACTCCGATTTTTGTTGTTATCCGGACAGATGAATAGGTGTAACCGCTTAGCGGAATCGTCCGTGGTATTCAGGGTTTGGCTGCATGTCCACCGCGCTCGCAACGCGGTTGGTCATGTTGTAGAAACCGGCAATATTGGCAATATCCCAAATGCCACGCTCGCTAAAACCCACATCACGCAGTGCTTGTCGATCCGATTCCAGGATCTCGGCAGGGGTTACGGTCAGTTTATGGGCAAAGTCGAGCATGGCACGCTGACGTGGCTCAAGGTCGGCAACGCGATAGTTCATCACCATCAATTCACCCAGGGTCGGGTTACCCGAGTATTCACGTACTGCGGCACCGTGGGCTGTCATGCAGTAAAAGCAGCCATTATGTGATGAGACGACGACGGCGATCATTTCTCGTTCCAGTGGGCTGAGCTCACTTTCACCAAACATCAGCTCGTTATAAAAGCGAGTGAAAACATCAAACTGAGCCATGTTTTGGCTGTAGGCCTGTAAAACATTAGGTATCAATCCCAGTTTTTCATCACACTTGCCAAAGTATTTCTGTACGTCTTCCGGCAGTTGGTGTCGCTCGGGGATCGGCAGTTCGAGCGCGGTAATATGATCGGGCTGAGACATCCTGTTTATCCTCCTGTTATTGTGATGCGGCTGACCTTGGGGTGCAGTCGCCCATCGCTTGTGCAACCTTGGAACCGTTGTGACGTCCCAACTGCTGTGTAATCCAGTGACCGGTATTGACCACAGCCTGAAGGTCTACGCCAGTATCAATGCCCAACCCCTGCAGCAGATAGAGCACATCTTCGGTTGCCACATTGCCGGATGCGCCTCTGGCGTAGGGGCATCCTCCGAGGCCTGCAGTGGAGCTGTCGATCACGGCGATGCCTTCTTCCAGCACCGCATACAGATTGGCCAGTGCCTGACCGTAGGTATCGTGGAAATGCGCGGCCAACTGGCTGATCGGGACAACTTTTGTGACCGCTTCCAGCATCCGCTTGGCCTTGAGTGGCGTGCCCGTACCGATGGTGTCACCCAGCGAAATCTCGTAGCAGCCCATGTCGATCAGGTCACGGCTGACCCGGGCCACCTGGACCGGGTCAATATCGCCCTGATAGGGGCAGCCCAGTACGGTTGAAACATAGCCACGCACGCGAATTCCTTCGCTCCGCGCCTGTTCAATCAACGGGGCAAAGCGCTCAAGACTTTCGGCGATGGAGCAGTTGATGTTCTTCTGCGTAAAGGCCTCGGAGGCTGCGCTGAATACCGCAACCTCCTCAACGCCGGCGGCGATGGCGCCTTCCAGCCCCTTCAAGTTGGGGGCCAGGGCCGAATAGGTGACACCGGGCTTGCGCTGAATGCCCGCCATGACCGCGCTGGCATCACCCATCTGTGGTACCCACTTGGGAGAGACAAAACTGGCGGCTTCGATATGGATCAGGCCGGTTGCACTGAGCAGGTTGATCAATTCAACCTTGATCTCGGTGGCGATCACTGGTCCCGGCTCATTCTGCAGGCCGTCCCGTGGTGCCATCTCGACGATGCGGACCTGTTGCGGGAATGCCATCAGGCAGCCTCCTCTGAGTCGAGTTCAAGTGCGATCAGCTCTGCACCTTCCGAAACCAGATCACCCTCGGCAAAGAACACCTCACTGACGCTGCCATCAGCCGGCGCCTTGATTGCGTGTTCCATCTTCATTGCCTCCATGATCACCAGTGTCTGGCCCGATTTGACGCGATCACCGGCCTTCACCATCACCGCAACCACCGAGCCGTTCATGGGTGCCTGAAGTCCGCCTTCACTGGCCTGATCTTCGAGACCGAACTGCTCACGGTGCAACGCACAGTGGAAGGTTTCACCTTCATGGAACAGCACCAGCTGATCCTGATGCAGATCGCCACAGATGCTGAAGCGATGACCGTTTACGGTCGCCTGCAGGCGATCATCGTCAAGGCTGGCGCGGACGTCGTAGCAGCTGTCACCAATGCGGATTTCGTAATGATCGTCCTGTTCCAGAATGCTCAGACTGTACTGAACATCATCGCTGAGCAGGGTCATTGGTCGTGCATAGCGTGAATTCAAACGCCAGCTGTTCTGACGCGCAAAGGGTGAGAAGGGGTCCGCGGGCAGGGTCTGTTCGGCCTTGTTGCGCAACAGGAAGAAGCAGGCACTCAGTACCAGTCCCAGGTTCTCGTCCAGACGTGCAGGCGGGAACAGTAGGGCTTCATGCTTGCCGATAAAGCCGGTATCCAGCTCTTCGTTGCGGAAGGGCGCCGAGTCGGCCAGTGCATGCAGGAAGCGGATGTTGGTCTTGACGCCGCCGATCCGATACTCCTCCAGCGCCTGCACCATACGGTTGATGGCGCGTTCGCGACTGTCATCCCATACGATCAGTTTGGCAATCATCGGGTCGTAGTGGATGCTGACCTCGTCACCCTCGACCACACCGGTATCCACACGCACGTGGGCATTTTCATCCGGAGTGCGCAAGTAACGCAGGGTACCGGTGGCCGGCAGGAAGTCATGGTCCGGGTCTTCGGCGTAGATACGGGCTTCCAGGGCATGACCCCGCAGTTTTATCTGATCCTGCTGCAACGGCAGCGGCTCGCCATTGGCAACACGCAGCTGCCATTCCACCAGGTCCTGAGCGGTTATCATCTCGGTGACAGGATGTTCGACCTGCAGACGCGTATTCATCTCCATAAAGTAGAAGGAGCCATCCACGTCATACAGGAACTCGACAGTACCGGCACCCACGTAGTCGATCGCTTGGGCGGCGCGTACGGCGGCTTCACCCATTGCCTTGCGGGTCTCGGGGCTGAGTCCCGGAGCGGGTGCCTCTTCCAGTACCTTCTGGTGACGGCGCTGAACAGAGCAGTCACGTTCGGCAAGGTACACACCGTTGCCTTTACTGTCACAGAACACCTGAATCTCGACGTGGCGGGGCTGGGTCAGGTATTTCTCAATCAACATATCGGGGTTGCCAAACGCGTTTTTCGCTTCGCGCTGGGCAGCGGCCAAGGCATCGTCGAATTCGCTCATTGCCTCAACCACGCGCATGCCTTTGCCGCCACCACCGGCGACCGCTTTCAACAGCAGCGGGAAGCCGCATTTCTCGGCTTCGACACGCAGAAGCTCCGGAGACTGGTCGTCGCCGTGGTAACCCGGTACCAGAGGAACACCGGCATCCTGCATTATCGCCTTGGCGGCAGACTTGGAGCCCATGGCAGCGATGGCAGAGGCGGGCGGACCGATAAAGACGATATCATTGGCTTCACAGGCCTTGGCGAAGTCGGTGTTCTCGGACAGAAAACCGTAACCCGGATGAATGGCCTGAGCACCGCTGGATTTGGCGATGTCGATGATTTTGTCGGCACGCAGATAGCTTTCACTGCTCGCGGCCGGGCCCAGGAGGAAGGCTTCGTCCGCCATGGCAACATGGCGCGCATGACGGTCCGCTTCCGAATAGACGGCAACACAACGGATGCCGAGGCGGTGGGCGGTCTGAATCACTCGGCAGGCGATCTCGCCACGGTTTGCGATAAGAATCTTATTAAACATAATGTGCCTCCGTGTCGAGATCGCCTGCATGTGCTGCGCACATCGGCATGCGATTTGGCTTCGCCGCCAGTTGCTTGCGCAACTGGTCACCGCGATTGGCAATCAGAATCTTGTTAAACATGGCAAATTAATCCTCGATCCAGTTCGGTGTGCGTTTGTCGAGGAAGGCGCTAAGCCCTTCCTGACCCTCTGCGCTGACACGGATATCGGCAATGCGGCAGGCCGTGTCATCGATGACCGACTGGTCTATGGTTTTCTGGCTGACGGCAAAGATCAGTTCTTTTGCGGCATGCATCGCCTGAGGGCTGTTGCGGCGCAGTTGAGCGATAAAACGGCTGCAGGCTTCATCCAGCAGGTCAGCATGGGGCACAACCTGGTGTACCAGCCCGGCTTCAGCCGCGACCCTGGCGCTGAAGGGCTCAGCGGTAAGGAAATAGCGGCGTGACAGTCGCTCACCCAATGCCCGCACCACATAGGGGCTGATCACGGCCGGAATCAGGCCGATCTTGACCTCGCTGAGGCAGAACGAGCTCTGCTCGGTGGCGATGACGATATCGCAGCAGGCGGCAAGCCCAACGGCACCGCCGTAAGCGGCACCCTGTACCAGTCCGATGGTGGGTTTGCTGTGATTGTTCAGTACCTCCATCAGTCGGGCCAGCTGACCGGCATCTTCAAGGTTTTCCTGATGGCTGTTCTGCGCCATCCGTTTCATCCAGCCCAGATCTGCACCGGCGGAAAAATTGCGGCCATTGGATCGCAGTACCAGTACCCGTACCTCGGGATTCCGGTCAGTGGATTCCAGTGCCTCGATCAGGGCCGCAATGATGCTGTCGTCAAAGGCGTTGTGTACCTCTGGCCGGTTCAGCGTCAGGGTTGCAACCCCCTGGTCGGAGATCTGCAGCAATACGGCGTTATTGTTATTGTCCATAGCGCTTTCCTTATTATGTCTCGACCGGTTACATGCGGAAGACGCCGAAGCGGGTGTCGTCAATCGGCTTGTTCAATGCTGCTGAAAGTCCCATGCCGATCACGTCACGCGTCTGGGCCGGATCGATGACGCCGTCATCCCAGAGGCGGGCACTGGCGTAATAGGGATGGCCCTGGTGCTCATAGGTGTCGATGATCGGCTGCTTGAATGCCTTCTCTTCATCCGCTGACCAGGTTTCGCCGCTGCGTTCCATGCCGTCACGCTTAACGGTTGCCAGCACACCGGCGGCCTGCTCGCCACCCATCACCGAGATACGGGCGTTGGGCCACATCCAGAGGAAGTTGGGGCTGTAGGCGCGTCCGCACATGCCGTAGTTGCCGGCACCGAAACTGCCACCGATCAGTACGGTGAGCTTGGGCACATTGGCACAGGCAACGGCTGTTACCATCTTGGCACCGTGTTTGGCGATACCTTCGGACTCAGCCTTCTGCCCTACCATGAAGCCGGTAATGTTTTGCAGGAACAGCAGAGGAATTTTGCGCTGGCAGCAGAGCTCGATGAAGTGGGCGCCTTTCTGCGCTGAGTCACCGAACAGAATGCCGTTGTTGGCGACGATGCCAACCGGGTAGCCATGGATATGAGCAAAACCGGTCACCAGCGTTGTGCCATAGTATTTCTTGAACTCATCAAATTCGGAGCCATCCACGATGCGGGCAATGACTTCACGCACATCGTAGGGTTTGCGCAGGTCGGTGCCGACGACGCCATAGAGCTCGTCTGCGGAGTAGAGCGGGGCGGCAGGCTTGCGCAGGTTGAGATCATTCAATTGCTTGCGGTGATTCAGATTCTTCACGCAATCGCGTGCGATCTGCAGTGCGTGCTGATCGTTCTCGGCGTAATGGTCGGCGACACCAGAGACCTTGCAGTGCACATCCGCGCCCCCCAGGTCCTCGGCACTGACCACCTCACCGGTTGCGGCTTTCACTAGTGGCGGGCCGGCCAGAAAGATGGTGCCCTGGTTGCGCACGATGATCGACTCGTCCGCCATGGCCGGCACGTAGGCACCACCAGCGGTACACAGGCCCATTACTACCGCGATTTGCGGAATGCCCTTGGAGGACATGCGGGCCTGATTGAAGAAGATGCGACCGAAGTGATCACGATCCGGAAACACGTCATCCTGACGGGGCAGGTTGGCACCACCGGAGTCAACCAGATAGATGCAGGGCAGGTGATTCTGTTCGGCGATTTCCTGAGCGCGCAGGTGTTTTTTCACCGTGACCGGGTAGTAGGTGCCGCCCTTTACCGTGGCGTCGTTGGCGATAATCATGCACTCAACGCCACTGACGCGACCGATACCGGTAATGATACCGGCGGCCGGTACCTCTTCCTCATACACGTTGTAACCGGCCAGCTGAGACAGCTCAAGGAAGGGTGAACCTTCGTCGATCAGGGTGTTGATACGCTCGCGGGGCAGCAGCTTGCCGCGTGACAGGTGGCGTTCCTGGTTTTTAGGGCCGCCTCCCTGTTCAATCATGGATACCTTGTCGCGCAGGTCGGTGATGGCTGCCGCCATGGCGTCGTGATTGGCACGGAACTCGTCCGAGCATGGGTTAACTTTACTGTGCAATTGAGTCATCAGGTCGCTCCCCGTTTTGCCGGGCAGACGGGCTGCCCGGACGGTGTCGATTATTCTTGTTGGTTGAGGAAAGCTTATTTGTTGAGGAACAGCTCACGGCCAATCAGCATGCGGCGAATCTCGGAGGTGCCGGCACCAATCTCGTACAGCTTGGCATCGCGCAGCAGACGACCAGTCGGGAATTCATTGATGTAGCCGTTGCCGCCCAGCAGCTGGATGGCATCCAGTGCCACCTTGGTAGCCATTTCGGCTGAGTAGAGAATGGCTCCGGCGGCATCCTTGCGGGTGGTTTCGCCGCGGTCGGCAGACTGGGCCACCATATAAACGTAGGATTTGGCAGCGTTCATTTGGGTATACATGTCAGCCACCTTGCCCTGTACCAGCTCAAACTCGCCGATGGCCTGACCGAACTGCTTGCGATCGCGGATATAAGGCACCACGATGTCCATCGCCGCCTGCATGATGCCCAGCGGGCCACCGGACAGTACCAGACGCTCGTAGTCCAGCCCGCTCATCAGCACCTTAACGCCGCCGTTCAATTCACCGAGGATGTTTTCCTTGGGTACCTTGGCGTCCTGGAATACCAGCTCGCAGGTGTTGGAGCCGCGCATGCCCAGCTTGTCCAGCTTCTGTGCCTGGGTGAAACCTTCGGTATCACGCTCAACAATAAAGGCGGTGATACCCTTGGGGCCGGCAGCCGGGTCGGTCTTGGCGTAGATCACATAGACGTTGGCATCGGGGCCGTTGGTGATCCACATTTTGTTGCCGTTAAGCACATAATGGTCACCGGCATCGCGCGCGGTGAGTTTCATCGACACCACATCGGAACCCGCGTTGGGCTCGGACATCGCCAGGGCCCCGATATGTTCACCGCTGATCAGTTTGGGTAGATATTTGGCGCGCTGCTCATCGTTACCGTTGCGGTGAATCTGGTTGACGCACAGGTTGGAATGAGCACCGTAAGACAGGCCAACGGAGGCGGAAGCACGGCTGATCTCTTCCATGGCAATAACATGGGCCAGGTAGCCCATCTCAACGCCACCCCATTCTTCCTTTACCGTAATCCCAAGCAGACCCATGTCGCCAAACTTGCGCCAGAGATCGTTCGGGAACAGGTTTTCGTGGTCAATCGCTTCGGCACGGGGAGCAATTTCCTGAGCGGCGAAACTGTTGATCTGTTCGCGCAGCATGTCGATGGTTTCGCCCAGTCCAAAGTTCAGTTCAGAATATGCAGAGATCATTATGTCCACCTTTGATTATGATGCCGTGATCCAGTCACTCGGTCGTCATCTTTTTTTGTTGTAGTTCGGTTAGTGCTTCGCGGCAGCGGGTTTCTGCGCTGTCCAGTTCAAGCTGTACCATTGCAATGTCATTCAGCTGTTGCTCCAGTTCCGCACGTTTGGTCGTGATGGTCTTGAGCATCAAGTTGAGCTGTTTCTCGCTGCCGCTGAGTGTTTCATCCCAGAGATCAAACAGCTCCCTGGTCTCGGCAAGAGAGAACCCAAGGCGCTTGCCGCGCAGAATCAGTTTCAGCCTTACCCGATCCTTACTGCTGTAAATGCGCGTCTGTCCACGACGTGTTGGGTGCAGCAACCTCTGGTCTTCATAGAAGCGGATGCTGCGAGTTGTTACATCAAATTCGCTGGCCAGTTCGCTGATGGAGTAGGTCCTACTCATGTGGCTCTGAATCCTGTTGCTTATCGTGTATATGCAGGCTAAATGAAGTTTACGTTAACGTAAAGTGTCGAGAAATTAATTTTATTGCGCAATGTGTACAGAGCTTTATGGTTAACCTATTGAAAATATTGATATATGTTGTAGTTTTATCTGTATTCGAACTGCTTGTTTAGACTAAAGTAGTAATTGTATTCCCCTAAGGTAAATTGCTAGTTTGCGTCCATACCTTACGTTCAAGTAAGAATCCGACGCCTAGTGCGAAAGCCAGCATAAAAACAACAAAGAGGCTTGGTTTACACATGAGTGCAGACTACGTTCTCGAAACTCGTAACCTTGTAAAAGAGTTTAAGGGTTTCACCGCGGTAGATGACGTCAACCTTCAGGTGACACGCGGAAACATACACGCCCTTATCGGCCCCAACGGAGCCGGTAAGACTACAGTTTTTAACCTGCTAACCAAGTTTTTGATCCCCACAACGGGTCAGATTCTATTCAATGGCCGTGACATCACGTCCATGAGACCGGCTGCCATCGCTCGTGCGGGTGTGGTGCGCTCATTTCAGATATCCGCGGTGTTTCCACACCTTACGGTACTGGAGAATGTGCGTATTGCGCTGCAGCGCAAGGAAGGCAATAGCTTTCATTTCTGGCGCTCCCAAAATGTACTCAACAAGCTCAATGATCGAGCAGTTGAGCTGCTTGATTCTGTCGGGTTGGCGGAGTTTGCGGACGCACAAACGGTTGATCTTTCCTATGGTCGCAAGCGCGCCCTGGAAATTGCTACCACGCTGGCGCTTGAACCTGAGTTAATGTTGCTTGATGAGCCGACTCAGGGTATGGGCCATGAAGATGTGGGGCTGGTCGCCGACCTCATCAAGAAAGTATCTGAAGGTCGAACCATTCTGATGGTTGAGCATAACCTTCATGTTGTCTCCAAACTTGCGGACAGAATCACGGTGCTTCAGCGCGGTGCCATTCTTACGGAAGGTGATTACGCGACTGTTTCGGCTGATCCGCGTGTTCGAGAGGCCTATATGGGTACGGCTGCCAGTGAGGAACAGGATCGAGCCAACGAACAGGCAGCCAGGGATGCGGCAGCGGCAGAGGAGACTCGGGCATGAGTACTTATGGCGAGAAATTGCGCATCGATGACCTGCACGCCTTTTATGGTGAATCCCATATTCTGCATGGCATCGACATGAATATCATGCAGGGCGAATTGGTTACGCTGCTGGGTCGAAACGGTGCCGGACGCAGTACCACCTTGCGTGCCATTATGAATATGGTGGGACGCCGTACCGGTTCGATCAATATCAATGGGAATGAAACCCTCAATATGCCAGCGCACAAGATTGCACACCTTGGGCTGGGTTATTGCCCTGAAGAGCGGGGCATCTTTTCCAGCCTTAACGTGGAAGAGAATCTTTTGCTGCCGCCGGCAGTGCGCTCCGATGGCATGAGTGTTGAAGAGTTGTACGAAATGTTCCCCAATCTGTACGAACGTCGATACAGTCAGGGGACCCGCCTTTCTGGCGGGGAGCAGCAGATGCTGGCTCTGGCGCGTATTTTGCGCTCGGGTGCCAATATTCTGTTGCTGGATGAGATTACCGAAGGCCTTGCCCCGGTAATCGTGCAGAAGCTGGGTGAGGTACTGGTCAAGCTTAAGGAGCGAGGCTTGACCATCCTGCTGGTGGAGCAAAACTTCCGTTTTGCTGCCCCCATCGCCGACCGTCACTACGTTATGGAACACGGTCATATCGTTGAGGAAATTCAAGCCAATGAGCTTGAAGCCAAAACAGAGCTCCTGAACACCTATCTTGGGGTTTGATCCCTTAACTGAGAAATAAAAATAACAATGCTCGACAGGAGAGTAACGATGAAAATGATGAAAAAGACCCTTCTCGCTGCGTCCGTTGCCGCTTTTGCGTCTTCAGCTGCCATGGCCAATGTCTCTGATGGCAAGGTCAAGATCGGTGTGCTGGCTGACATGGGCGGTGTGTATGCGGATATCTGTGGCGAAGGCTGTGTGACCGCGATCAAGATGGCAGCCGAGGACTTCGGTGGCAGCGTTCTGGGTGCGCCGATTGAAATCGTCAGCGCCGATGATCAGCTCAAGCCGGATGTGGGCTCTGCCATCGTGCGCAAATGGCTCGAGAATGAGCAGGTGGATGCCGTAGGCGGTCTGGTGGCCTCTTCGGTGGTACTCGCGGCGACCAAAGTGACCACTGATGCCAAGAGGATCGCCATGATCTCCACGGCGGCCTCCAACGCACCCACCACCTCACACTGCTCACCCTACAACGTACACTGGACCTATAACGTCCAGGCACTGGCCAACGGTACGGTCAAACCGATGGTCGATAGCGGCAAGAAAAAGTGGTTCTTCATCACTGCGGACTATGCCTTCGGTCATGCACTGGAGAAGGTGGCGTCGAAGGTTATCGCCGATAATGGCGGTGAAGTGGTCGGGTCGGCCCGTGCGCCTCTGTCTACGACTGATTTCTCTTCCTATATCCTTCAGGCGCAGTCTTCCGGAGCTGACGTAGTGGCGCTGGCCAACGCAGGTAACGATACGGTGAACTCGCTGAAAGCGGCGGCCGAATTTGGTCTGACGCAAATGGTAGATGTGGCCGGTCTGCTGGTATTTACGCCAAACGCCCAAGCGATGGATCCGACTGTAGCGGGTGGCATGCGAACCACCACCGGTTTCTACTGGGATTACGATGATGAAACCCGTGCCTGGAGCAAGCGCTTCAAGGAGCGTCATGGTTCCATTCCGGCCATGGGCCACGCTGGTGCCTACTCCATGGCGATGCACTACTTCAAGGCGATTGAAGCTGCCGGTACGGATGAGTCCGATGCCGTTATCAAGAAAATGAAAGAGATGAAGCCGGATGACTTTTTCTCCCGCAATGCAACGCTGCGCAGCGATGGTCGCATGGTTCACGACATGTACTATGTTGAAATCAAGAAGCCTGAGGAGCGCAGTGATAACGATGATATCTTCAAGGTCATCAGTGTGATCCCGGGTGATCAGGCTTTTGCTCCGGTACTGCCTGAGTGCGACTTCAAATAACAATAAGAGTTAAACCCTGCAACAACTCTGCCCTGCTGCCCTGAATCGGGCGGCAGGGCAGCCTGACGGCTGCTTCTGGCCGCAGGATCAGGCAGGTGAGAACGGGACAAGGCTATGGCGACATTTCTCGGTATCAATCTCTTTGGTCTTTTCGGCCAGCTGCTGGTCGGTCTGATCAACGGGTCATTCTATGCTCTGCTCAGCCTGGGGCTGGCAATCATCTTTGGTCTGCTCAAGATCATCAATTTTGCTCAGGGTGCCATGTACATGTTGGGTGCCTTTGCTGCCTGGATGGCGCTGAACTACTTCGGCATCAACTATTGGGCTGCACTGGTGATAGTGCCGCTGGTGGTTGGCTTTGTCGGTATCTTGATGGAGCGGTTTTTGATCCGTCCCATTGCCAATGAAGATCATCTTTACAGTCTGCTGCTGACCTTTGGGGTTGCGATGATTCTGCAGGGGCTGTTTACCCATCTCTACGGCTCCTCAGGTATGTCATATACCATTCCTGACTCATTGCGTGGGGGTACCAAGCTGCCATTCATGTATTTGCCGGACTATCGTCTCTGGATTATCTGTGCCTCGGTCGTGGTCTGTGGCCTGACCTGGTGGATGATTGAGAAAACCAAACTGGGCGCCTATCTGCGTGCCGGTACCGAGAACCCGCAGTTGATGCAGGCATTTGGTATTAACGTTCCCTTGATTGTGACACTGACCTTTGGCTTCGGTGTGGGTCTGGCCGGCCTTGCCGGTGTCATGGCTGCCCCGATCTACTCCGTGTCACCGGATATGGGTTCCAACATTCTGATTGTGGTGTTCGCCATTGTGGTGATCGGCGGTATGGGCTCCATTGGTGGTGCAATACTGACGGGTCTCGGCATGGGGGTCATCGAAGGCTTGACCAAGTATTTTTACCCGGAAGCGTCCAATACCGTCATCTTTCTGGTCATGGTGGTTGTATTGCTGGTGAAACCGGCCGGTCTGTTCGGTAAGGAAGCCTGAGGGGGTTATGATGAAAGTAAACAAACTCTATGTAGCACTTCTGGTGCTGGCGGTAGTGGCTCCCTTTTTCCTCTACCCGGTATTTCTGGCCAAGCTGCTCTGTTTTGCGCTCTTTGCCTGTGCGTTCAACCTGATGCTGGGGTATGTAGGGCTGCTGTCATTCGGTCATGCTGCCTTTCTGGGTACGGGGGGGTATATTACAGGCTGGCTGATGATGAACTCCGGCATGACGCCTGAGCTGGCGATCATCCTGGGAACTGTTGCGGCAGGTGCCTTGGGGGCGGTATTCGGCAAATTGTCGGTGAAGCGTGAGGGGATCTACTTCGCCATGGTGACACTGGCATTGGCACAGCTGGTCTTCTTTATCTACCTGCAGGCGCCGTTTACCGGTGGCGAGGATGGTATGCAGGGGGTACCGCGTGGAAATCTGTTCGGATTCATTGATCTGTCCGACAACATGAACATGTATTATTTCGTACTGGCCGTGTTTCTGATTGGTTTCTGGGTGATTCATCGCACCATCCATTCGCCTTTTGGCCAGGTGCTGAAAGCGATTCGTGAGAATGAAGCGCGTGCTGTTTCCCTGGGCTACAACGTCAATGACTACAAATGGGTTGCCTTTACCATTTCAGCCGCACTGGCCGGTCTGGCCGGTTCGACCAAGACTCTGGTATTTCAGCTGGCGTCACTGACCGATGTGCACTGGCACATGTCCGGTGAGGTGGTACTGATGACGCTGGTAGGTGGTGTCGGCACCATTCTGGGTCCGGTTGTCGGTGCCGGTGTGATCGTGACCATGCAGAACTACCTGTCCGGTGGTGAGTTGGGGAACTATGTACATATTATCATGGGCTTCATTTTCGTAATCTGTGTGCTGGCGTTCCGCAGCGGTATCGTTGGCGAGTTGCAGAAAATGTGGAAACGCAATTTCGGCTAAGTCGAGAGTGTCGAGCGATTCGCCCGTCGGAGATGCCCCCGGCGGGCGTTTTTTGTTGCCACTCTTCAGCGGTGATCCGCTTGGCGTGAGGCAACGTATCAACTAGGATCACGTGACATCAAGTCTCGTCTATTTGCCCTGATCGCAAAGCATCAGGGCTTTTGTTATTCAGGGAGCTGTAATGGGCTATCGCGGAGTAAAGGGCTTCAGTCACGACCAGAAAGAATTGACCGGGGTGCTGGTCACCAACCTGGGGACACCGGATGAGCCTACACCCAAGGCCTTGAGGCGATATCTGAAAGAGTTTCTCTGGGACCCTCGTGTGGTTGAAGTGCCACGACCGATCTGGTGGTGTATTCTCAATGGCGTCATTCTGAACATCAGACCGCGCCGTTCGGCCGCAGCCTATAAAGAGGTCTGGACCGACCAGGGGTCTCCGCTGCTGCTGCATACACAGGCGCAGACGGCAGCACTGCAGGAACGAATGCACCATCGTTTTGGCGAAAATGTCATGATTGAATTCGCCATGCGGTATGGAAATCCTTCCATTACCAGCGTGATAGAGCGCATGCAACAGGCCGGTGTGAGGCGTCTGCTGGTGTTACCTCTTTACCCGCAGTACTCCGGTGCCACTACAGCTTCAACCTTTGATGCTGTTGCCGAGGATTTTCGTACCCGTCGATGGTTACCGGAATTGAGGATGGTGAATCACTATCATGATGAAGCAGCCTATATCGATGCGTTGGCGGCTTCGGTTGAGGCGCACTGGAAGCGTCATGGTCGGGCTGACCGTCTGTTAATGTCCTACCACGGTATACCCAAGCGCTATCTTCTGCAGGGCGATCCCTACTTCTGCGAGTGCCACAAGACCAGTCGTTTGCTTGCCGAGCGGCTTGGGCTGGAGCCCGGCAGTTGGATGACCACGTTTCAGTCACGTTTTGGTCGAGAAGAGTGGCTCAAACCCTATACGGATGAAACGTTGAAGGGCTTTCCACAACAGGGAGTCAAATCGGTACAGGTGATCTGCCCCGGCTTCTCGGCCGATTGTCTGGAAACCATCGAAGAGATCGGACAGGAGAACCGGGAGTACTTCATGGAGTCTGGTGGCGAGCGCTATGAATACATCCCTGCGTTGAATGCAGAACCGACTCACATCGACGCATTGGAAAAACTGATCCTGAAGCATCTGCAGGGCTGGGATTTGTCACCTGCCGATGAAGGCAAAAAGTGTCAGAAACTTGCGCAGGATCAGGGGGCGGAGCGATAGGCGCAGGCAATGCTTCACAACAGGAATGGTCTCAATATTATGGATTGATTGACCGCTCCGGTATGAGAGGATGATCCGGAGCCAGGAGCCTTTTATGGATTTGGCACAACTGTACGAACACCTTCCCGACGCCGTCTATATTGTCGATTCCGAAACCTCGGAGATCATCGGCTGCAACCGTGCGGCCTGTACTGATCTGGGTTATAGCCGGGAGCAGGTGCTGGGCCATTCGGTACTGACCCTGCAGCGAGATGTGACAGGTATGGATCACTGGCACAAGATTGTTGCAAGTGCACGGGAGCATGGCTCGTTTGTGTTTATAGGCCATCATATCTGTTCTGATGGCTATGAATTGCCGGTTGAAATTCGTGTTTCGATTGATCAGGTCGATGGACGTGAAGTGTTTATTTCTGTTGCGCGCGATATCAGCAATCGGATGCAGCAGTTCTGTCTGGTACAACAGGCGCCGCAAAATGTGTGGCAGGGCCTGCATGATGTGGCAGATGGCGTGTGGGACTGGCAGGTGGACAGTGGGCAGCTGTATTTCAGCCCCAATCTCAAGCGTTTGCTGGGCTATGGCCCGGATGAGATGCAGCCGCGGCTGGAAAGCTGGAAAAGTAACATCCACCCGGAAGATGCCCCCCTTGTGCTGAGCATTCTTGAAGAACACCTGCAGGGACGGCGTCATCTGTTTGAGGCGGAATACAGGCTCAAGAACCGCAACGGACACTACTTGTGGGTGCGAGACTGTGGCCAGGTACGCGAGCGTGACGAGCAGGGCAAACCTGTCCGTGTGATCGGAATGGTGTTCAATCTGACCGATCTCAAAATGCAGGAACTGGAGCTGCAGAAGCAGGCCGACTACGATGTCTTGACGGGGCTGTTCAATCGGCGTCGTGGTGAAGGTTTGGCCGAGCAGCAGATAGCACTAATGCGGCGTCAGCGTCGGCCACTGGGATTGGCTCTGGTCGATCTGGATGACTTCAAACAGATCAATGATCTGCATGGGCATTTGGCCGGTGATCAAGTGCTCCAGCATGTTGCTGCCTATATCGATGAGTTTACCCGACGCTCGGATGTTCTGTTCCGCTGGGGCGGGGAGGAATTTGTGCTGGTGTGTCCTGATACTGATGCCGATGGCATGAAAAGCCTGATGCAGAAGCTTTGTCACGGCATTGCTCGCGTAAGTTTGCCCGACGCGCTGAAAACACTGGATCTGACAGCCAGTATTGGTGTCTCCCTCTATCCGCGAGATGCGACCAGTCTTGTGGACCTGGTCGCTCGTGCTGACTCGGCCCTCTACGCGGCAAAGCATGGAGGCAAGAATCAGGTTGTGCTTTATGACGACCCTCGATGCTGTGAAGGCTGTTCAGCTGACGTACGATGAACGCCCCAGTCGTATCGCACGGTACTGGCTGGGAGAAATCCCCATCATTTTTCTGAAAATGCGTGAGAAATAATAGGCATCTTCATACCCTACCGCCCATGCAATCTCTTTGATGCCCTTGTTGGTTACATCCAGCAAGTGGCAGGCTCGTTCAATCTTGAGCTGAATGAAATGGTTAATCGGAGTCGTACCGGTCAATGCCTTGTACTTCTTGATGAAGTGATATTTGGACAAGCTGACGGCGGCTGCCAGGGTATCTACATCGATCTGTTCATGCAGCCGCGCCTGCATCAAGCTGTGAATTTTCTCCAGATCAAGCGACTCCTCCTGCTGTTGCCGCGCCAGAGGGCGTAACAGCGCAATATGTGTCATTAGCTGGCGCATTTGATTGGCGCTGTGCAGGTAAGACGCCAGATGGTGACGTGCCTGGCGTGTGTCCAGCAAGGCTTCAAAATCCGATACCAATCGTGAATGGATCCCCAGTGGCAGCAAGGGGGAGCCGGGGTCCAGCGCCAGTTGATCAATGAACGCCTGGGAGAGCGCGCCATCGAAATGGATCCAGTAGATACTCCAGGGGTCGCGCTGGTCGGTCCAGTAATGATGAGGCGTGCCACGTGGCAGCACCAGCAGGTCCCCGGCACGAATGATTCGGCGTTTGCGGTCGGTGCCGTACTCGACGCGTCCGCTGCCCTCAAGACAGTAGATCAGCAGAAAGTCATCATGCTGTTCACGGCGCATTTCGTGTCCCCGTGCGAGCTGGTAGTAACCGATCCCAAGCGGATACAGCTGCTCGCTGAGTGGGTGTGTTGCCAGTTTCGAAACCATCTGCCGGGGCAGGACGAAACGGATGCTTTCCGGGGGCAGAGGCCAGCTGGATGGGGTACTCATGAAATCCTTAGTCTTTGGTTTTATATGCTTTAGTGAAAACCCTTACTTGACAGCAATATAGTCCATCATGTGAGCAACATTATCAATCCTGAGGACCTTCGGGCTGTGTTACAAAATGGACAAGGAATTAACGTTAACGTAAACAGAAGGTGGTTTGGCTGCTTTCTGAACAGATAACAACAATAAATCTGACAGTGAAGGTGAAACGAATGACTCAGCATGTACCACTCCTGATCGGTGGCGAATTTGTCCAGAGTGAAACCAGCCAGTGGCTGCCGGTCACCAATCCCGCGACTCAGGAAGTGCTGGCGCAGGTTCCCTGTGCGACTCCCGAAGAGGTTGAGCGCGCCATCGAAGCCGCCAAGACTGCATTCGAGGCCTGGAAAGAAACCTCCGTTGGTGACCGTGCCCGTCTTATGCTGCGCTACCAGCATCTGCTGAAAGAGCATCACGATGAACTGGCTGAACTGCTGGCTCAAGAAACCGGCAAGACCTTTGAAGACGCCAAGGGTGATGTGTGGCGCGGTATCGAGGTAGTTGAGCACGCGTGCAACATCGCGTCTCTGAGCATGGGTGAGACTGTCGAAAACGTTGCTCGCAAGATCGATTGCTACAGCATCACCCAGCCGCTGGGCGTATGTGTCGGCATTACGCCGTTCAACTTCCCGGCGATGATTCCGCTGTGGATGTTCCCGATGGCAATCGCCTGCGGCAACACGTTCGTGCTCAAACCTTCCGAGCAAGACCCGCTGACGCCGATGCGCCTTGCTGAGCTGTTCCAACAGGCGGGTGCCCCTGAAGGCCTGCTGCAGATCGTACACGGTACCAAGGATGTGGTGAATCAACTTCTCACCCACAAGGATACCCCGGCGATCTCCTTTGTTGGCTCCGTGACCGTGGGTGAGCACATCTACCGCACCGGTACCGACCACATGAAGCGTGTACAGGCCTTCGCCGGTGCCAAGAACCACATGGTAGTAATGCCCGACGCCTCCAAGAACCAGGTGATCAATAACATCGCGGGCGCGTCCGTCGGTGCCGGTGGTCAGCGTTGCATGGCCATCTCCGTAGCGGTATTCGTGGGTGAAGCTCGTGAATGGATTCCGGAAGTGCGTGATGCGCTGGCAAAAGTGCGCCCGGGTGCCTGGAATGATCCCGAAGCCGGTTATGGCCCATTGATCAATCCGCAGGCGCGTGAGCGTGTGTTGCGACTGATTCAGGAAGGCAAGGATGCTGGCGCGGACTGCATTCTGGATGGCAGCGAGTGTGTGGTGGAAGGCTATCCTGATGGCAACTGGGTTGGTCCTACCATGTTCCGCAACGTGAGCCGTGACATGTCGATCTACCAGGAAGAGATCTTTGGTCCGGTACTGATCGCACTGGAAGTGGATACGATTGAGGAAGCGATCGCACTGATCAACGAAAACCCGTATGGCAACGGCACCTCTATCTTCACGTCGTCCGGCGCGGCGGCTCGCAAGTACCAGCACGAGATCAAGGTGGGTCAGGTGGGCATCAACGTACCGGTACCCGTGCCGCTGCCGATGTTCTCCTTCACCGGCTGGCGCAAGTCGTTCTACGGTGATCAGCATGCTTACGGCAAGCAGGCAGTGAAGTTCTACACCGAAACCAAGACAGTGACCGCTCGCTGGTTCGAGGATGACATCGCGTCAGGCCCGAACATGACGATCCAGTTGAAATAATGCGAGGCTAACAGAACACGCTGTTGCAATAACCGAGTCATGGCGGCGCAGGCATCATTGATCCGGTCGCCGTGACCATAACAATAAACAGAGTGCGTCCGAGGTATGGAATGGATTTTGAACTGAATGAAGACCAGATCGCCTTTGCCGACATGGCGCGGGCGTTCGCACAGAATGAACTGGAACCCAACGCAGCCGAGTGGGATCAGGAGGCGATTTTTCCGATCGAGGTGCTGCAAAAGGCTGGCGAGTTGGGTTTCTGCTCTCTCTATACCCCCGAAGAGGTGGGTGGCCTGGGCCTTAGCCGGCTGGATGCCAGTATCATTTTCGAACAGCTGGCCATGGGGTGCACCTCCACCACCGCTTACATCACGATCCATAACATGGTGAGCTGGATGGTCGCCAGTTTCGGTGGTCCTGCCGTGATCGAACAGTGGGGCGAGGGGCTGGCGACTGGCCAGATGTTGGGTTCCTATTGTTTGACCGAACCCAATGCCGGCTCCGATGCGGCGTCCCTGAAAACCACGGCCCGCCTTGACGGCGATCACTATGTACTCAATGGCAGCAAAATTTTCATCTCCGGTGCCGGCAGCACGGATGTGCTGGTGGTGATGGCGCGTACCGGAGGCGAGGGTGCCTCCGGTATTTCCGCTTTCGCGGTTGATGCCAAAAGCGACGGTATCAGCTACGGGCGCAAGGAAGACAAGATGGGCTGGAATTGCCAGCCAACCCGCATGATCACCTTCGAAGACGTGCGTGTTCCGGCCGAGAACCTGCTCAGCAAGGAAGGTGACGGCTTCAAGATCGCCATGAAGGGACTGGACGGTGGTCGTATCAACATCGCGACCTGCTCCGTCGGTACCGCTCAGCAGGCGCTGAACAAGGCCACCGAATACATGCTGGAGCGCAAGCAGTTTGGCAAGCGTTTGGCTGACTTTCAAGCGCTGCAGTTCCGCATTGCCGATATGCAGACCGAGCTGATCGCCGCACGTCAAATGGTGCGTCTGGCGGCCAGTAAGCTGGATAAGGGGCATCCTGATGCTACGACCTATTGTGCCATGGCCAAGCGTTTCGCCACGGATGTGTGTTACAACATCTGTGATGAAGCGCTGCAGTTGTATGGCGGCAACGGTTACATCAAGGAGTATCCGCTGGAGCGTTATCTGCGTGATACCCGTGTGCACCGTATCCTGGAAGGTACTAACGAAGTGATGCGTCTGATCATCTCCCGCCGCGTACTGGCGGAAGGTGCTGCCGAGCTCTAAGCCCTACTGACAAGTCCAGCATAAGGAGAACAGGGTAATGTCTGAACTGATTCGAGTTGAAAAGCGTGGCCATGTTGCGCTGCTGACCATGAACAATCCGCCGGCCAATACCTGGACCGCCGATAGTCTGCAGGCGCTAGTGCGCATTGTTGGCGAGCTGAATGAAGACCGTGATATCTGGAGTCTGGTGTTGACCGGAGAGGGTGAAAAATTCTTCTCAGCTGGCGCCGATCTTAAGCTGTTCGCCGATGGCGATCGCAGCGTGGCTCGTGATATGGCGCGACTGTTTGGTGAGGCCTTTGAAACCCTGAGCCGTTTCCGTGGCGTATCCATCGCAGCGATCAACGGCTTTGCCATGGGCGGTGGTCTGGAAGTGGCGCTGGCCTGTGATATTCGCATTGCCGAAACTCAGGCCCAGATGGCTCTGCCCGAAGCAAAAGTCGGTCTGTTGCCCTGTGCTGGCGGCACCCAAAACCTGACCTGGCTGGTGGGTGAAGGCTGGGCCAAGCGCATGATCCTCTGCGGCGAGCGACTGAAGGCTGACAAGGCGCTTGAGATCGGGCTGGTCGAAGAGGTGGTCGAGCAGGGGCAGGCACTGGAGCGTGCCTTGCAGCTGGCCGAGCAGGTAGGCGAGCAGAGCCCGTCCGCAGTAGCGGCCTGCAAGACGCTGATTCAGTCCGGTCGCAGTCGTCCGCTGGATCAGGGCTACATCATCGAGCGTGAACTCTTCGTGGACCTGTTCCATACCGAAGATCAACGTGAAGGGGTCAACGCGTTTCTTGAAAAACGCAAGGCCGAATGGAAAAACCGCTGAGTCGGTGTCAAGGGAGCCCAAGTATGAGCTGTGTACTCTTTACTGAACACGCGACAAAAGATGGCCAGATCATCGGAGAGATTCGCCTCAATGCGGAGAAATCACTGAACGCACTGACGCTGGACATGATCGATCTGATCCAGCCGAAACTTGACGAGTGGCGTGATGATGCCAATGTGGTCGCGGTGCTGCTGGACAGTGCCGGCGACAAGGCGTTCTGTGCCGGCGGTGATATCGTCAATCTCTACAAGGCAATGGTGGCCGAGGATACCGACTTCCCGGAGCAGTTCTTTACCCGTGAGTATCGCCTTGACTATACCCTGCACACTTACCCGAAGCCTGTGATTTGCTGGGGCAGCGGCATTGTCATGGGGGGGGGCATGGGCCTGATGAACGGCTGCAGTCACCGCGTCGTGACCGAAACCTCGCACCTGGCAATGCCGGAAGTGACCATCGGTCTCTATCCGGATGTCGGTGGCAGCTGGTTTCTCAACCGCATGCCCGGGAGGACTGGCCTCTTCCTCGGCCTCACTGGCAACCCGATCAACGCGGCCGATGCGCTGTTTCTGGGGTTGGCCGACCGTGCCCTGAGTGCAGATATGCGTGACGGCATGCTTGAGCGGTTGCAGAGCGAGCACTGGGGTGAAGATGCCGGAGGCGTTGTCAGCCGAGTGCTGCGTGAACTGGAAGAGGAATGCAGTGAAATCTTTGAAGCGATGCCAGCGCCGATACGTGCCCATGAAGCCCTGATCCGTGAAGTGACCGACCATGACTCCGTTGAGGAGATGGTTGAATCACTGCTGGCGCTTGAGTCCGACGACAAGTGGATCAAGCGGGCACAGAAGGCGATCAGTCACGGCAGTCCGCTCTCGATCAAAATGATCCATGAGCAGCTGCACCTCTGCCGTCATCTGTCACTCAAGGAAGTGTTCCAGCACGAGCTTATTCTATCCGTACAGTGCTGCCGCCATCGTGAACTGCAGGAGGGCGTGCGTGCGCTGCTGATCGACAAGGACGGTCAGCCCAACTGGACTTTTGCCTCCATTGAAGAGGTTGAGTCACGGTTTCTGGAGGGTATGTTTCAGTCGCCCTGGCAGCAGCATCCACTGGCAGACCTGTAATTACCGATCATCCACATCTTTGACTTTTTAGAATAAAAACAAGGAATAGCATTATGGCAACAATCGCATTTATTGGTCTGGGTAACATGGGCGGCCCAATGGCTGCCAATCTCGCCAAGGCGGGTCACAGCGTCAAGGCGTTTGACCTGTCCGCTCAGGCACTGGCACAGGCTGCGGAAGCGGGCTGTCAGACTGCCGGGTCTGCTCAGGACGCAGTAAAAGGCGTGGATTTTGTCGTTTCCATGCTGCCTGCCGGCAAGCATGTTGAAGGGCTTTTTGTAACAGGCGACCAACCTCTGTTTGATCTGATCGACAGCAATACGCTGGTGATCGATAGCTCAACCATCGATGCCGATACGGCACGTCGTGTGGCCGCGGCCGGTGCCGCCAAGGGTATTGGCTTTATCGATGCACCGGTTTCCGGTGGGGTGGGCGGTGCCCAGGCCGGTACGCTGACCTTTATCGTTGGTGGGTCCGAATCCCAGTTTGCACAGGCAAAACCGGTGCTTGAGTGCATGGGCAAGAACATCTTCCATGCCGGCGATCATGGCGCAGGCCAGGTGGCCAAGGTATGTAACAACATGCTGTTGGGCATTCTGATGGCCGGCACGTGTGAAGCCTTGAACATGGGCATGAAAAACGGCCTGGATCCGAAGGTGCTGTCTGACATCATGAAGCAGAGCTCCGGCAACAACTGGGCGCTTCAGGTATACAACCCGGTTCCGGGTGTGATGGATGGCGTGCCAGCTTCGCGTGACTACCAGGGTGGCTTCATGGTGGATTTGATGTTCAAGGATTTGGGGCTGGCGATGGAAGTTAGTCAACAGAGTGCATCGGCTACCCCGATGGGGTCGGCAGCCCGTGCACTGTTTAACCTTCACAAGTCAGCCGGTAACGGTGCGCTGGATTTCTCCAGCCTGATTCGACTCTATCAGGACGCCGAATAAGCCGGACGGACCGGTTCCGGTCTGCGGCGCGGCTCTTGACTCGGTTCTGAAGTTAAGGGCCGCGCACGATAACAAGAATAAAATGAGGTGGAGCATGGATTACAACGAACAATACCGCGCGTCTATCGCCAACCCCGAGGCCTACTGGGCAGAGCAGGCCAAAAATATTGCCTGGTACAAGGCACCGCAAACCACTTTGACCACCACCGACTGGGGTACGCACAGCTGGTACGCCGATGGCGAGCTGAACACCTGCTATCTGGCGGTTGACCATCAAGTGGAGCAGGGGCGTGGGGATCAGGTGGCGCTTTACTACGACTCGCCTGTCACCGATACCAAGGAAGCGATCACCTTCAACGACCTGAAGGGACGTGTCAGTCGTTTTGCTGGCACCCTGCGAAACTTGGGTGTTGAAAAGGGTGATACCGTCGTCATCTACATGCCGATGATCCCTGAAGCCGCTGTTGCCATGCTGGCATGTGCTCGTCTGGGAGCGGTTCACTCAGTGGTGTTTGGCGGCTTTGCGCCGCATGAACTGGCAATTCGCATTGACGATGCCAAACCCAAGGTGATTCTGACCGCCTCCTGCGGTGTTGAATTCGATAAAAAAATCGCATACAAGCCGTTAGTCGATAAGGCAATTGAACTGGCCAGCCATAGGCCTCCGCACACGCTGGTCTGCCAGCGTCCAATGCTGAAGGCCGAGATGGATCCCAGTCGTGATCTGGACTGGTATCAGGCGCAGGAAGGTGTAGAACCGGCCGAATGCGTTCCGGTCAAGGGTTCCGATCCGCTCTATATTCTCTATACATCCGGTACTACCGGTCAGCCCAAGGGGATCGTTCGCGACAATGGTGGCTATGCCGTTGCATTGCGCTACGCGTTGAACAACGTCTATGGCATGGAAGCCGGTGATGTCTGGTGGGGTGCTTCGGACATTGGCTGGGTGGTGGGACACTCGTTCATCGTCTACGGCCCGCTGATGGGTGGCTGCAGTGCGATTTTCTATGAAGGCAAGCCGATCAAGACACCGGATGCCGGTGCCTTTTGGCGCATCATTGAAGAGTACAAGGTCAACTCCATGTTTTGTGCGCCAACGGCTTTCCGTGCGGTGCGCAAGGAAGATGCGCAAGGTGATCTGGCCAAAAAATACGATCTGAGCAGTCTGCGCTGGATCTTTGTGGCCGGCGAAAAACTGGATTCCTCAACCTACTACTGGCTGGATGATCTGTTAAAAGTGCCGGTCGTTGACCACTGGTGGCAGACTGAAACCGGTTGGCCGGTGACCGCGCCAATGATGGGTTGGGATTCCCCCTCAGAGCCCCGTCTTGGATCTACCAACAAACCGATTCCTGGCTACGATATTCAGGTACTGGATGGCGACGGTGAGCCTGTTGGGGCGATGGAAGCCGGTAACATCTGCATTAAGCTGCCGCTGCCGCCGGGCGTTGCCTGGAGCATCTGGAACAACAATGATCGATTTGTCAGCTCGTACCTGACTGCATTTCCGGGTTACTACCACACCGGTGATGGTGGCTATAAGGATGAAGATAACTACGTTTATATCACCGGCCGGACAGATGATGTGATCAACGTGTCAGGTCATCGCCTGTCAACCGGTGAGATGGAAGAGGTGGTCTCCGCTCATGCCGCGGTTGCTGAGTGTGCCGTTATTGGCATGGCGGATGAACTCAAAGGGCAGGTTCCAGTGGGGCTGATTGTGCTCAAGGCTGGCGTCGAAATCGATGAAGACCAGCTAGAAAGTGAGTTGGTTGCGATGGTGCGCGAACAGGTGGGTGCACTGGCCTGTTTCCGCCGTGCGGTCGTGGTGCAGCGACTGCCGAAAACACGCTCAGGCAAGATCCTGCGTGCCATTTTGCGCAAAATTGCGGCCAGCGAAGAGTACAAAATGCCATCGACGATCGATGACGAAAGCATCCTGCCGGAGATCGAAGAAAAGATCAAAGCGGTAGGTATTGCCTGACCTCCGGGCCCCCGTCGTGGGGCCCATCACTCTGTTTCTCCGACCCCATGCTTGCATACCCAAGCCATGGATGGTCTCTCGGGCTTGAGGGAAGTGATTCCCTCTTTTTTGTTGCTTGTTCAATTTCGGGATTGCCTGATTCCGCCTGATTCACTTGCCATGTTGTGTGCCGATTCGTTGAATGGTACGACTTTAGTCGTATTCGTTTCGCTTCGCAGACCAACTTGAGGGAGTCATCATGCGCAGACCTGTCCGAATAGCCGTTACCGGCGCTGCCGGTGCTATCAGTAACAACTTGTTATTCAAAATCGCCAGCGGCGAGATGTTCGGTAAGGACCAGCCGGTGATTCTCCAGCTGATTGAAATGCCTGATCGTATGGAAGCCTTGCGTGGTCTTGCAATGGAGCTGGAGGACTGTGCCTACCCGTTGCTGCATACCATCACTCTGCATGACAACGTGGAAGACGGTTTCGATAATGTGCACTACGCACTGCTGATCGGCGCCCGTCCAAGGGGACCAGGCATGGAGCGCAGTGACTTGCTGGAGTCCAATGCAGAAATTTTCACGCGTCAGGGTCAGGCGTTGAATAATCATGCCAACCGCGACGTCAAGGTCCTGGTCGTGGGGAATCCGGCCAATACCAATGCATTGATCGCCAGTCGCAATGCGCCCAAGCTGAGTCCATCCCAGTTCACGGCGCTGACGCGACTGGACCACAATCGTGCCAAGGGAATACTGGCCAACCATACCGGTGCCAACCCGCGCAACATCAGCCGTGTGGTGATCTGGGGCAACCATTCCACCACCCAGTTTCCTGATCTGCATCAGGCTACTGTACTGGATGAGCCGGTGATGGCGCAGATTGACGAGCGGTGGTATCGCGAAGTGTTCATCCCCAAGATCCAGACACGAGGTGGCGAGATTATTGCGGCCCGTGGCGTGTCCAGTGCCGCCTCCGCTGCTCAGGCGGTGGTGGATCACATGCATGACTGGATGCTGGGAACACAACCGGGTGAAATCGTCAGTATGGGGATTTTGAGCGATGGCAGTTACGGCATCGAAAAGGGCATTTTCTACTCTTTCCCGGTGCGTTGTGACTACGGGCGGTATCAGATCGTACGTGGTCTGGACATATCAGACTGGAGCCGCGAGATGATGAAGGTCACGGAAGCAGAGCTGCTTGAAGAGAAGGCTGCGGTCAACCATCTGCTGCCTCCTGAAACCGAGGCATCACATCAAAACCTGTCGATCTGCCTGCGCTCGGGCGTTACCCTCTATGCCGATGGCACAGGCCCGGACGCTGCTTCCAAGTACCTGACCACCAATCGGGTGATGTAACTTGACTTGGCCCGCAAGGTTTTTACCACCCTGCGGGCTGGTTCTGATGCGCCTTGACGGGCACAATAGGCGTGCAGAGCACTTGATCTCTGCCCCAACAGCGCGGAGGAGCATCCCATGAGCAACAACACTCCACACCCCAAATTCATTGAAGCCATGAAGCAGCTCTCGGCCATGAGCGAGGAAGAGCGTCTTTCGGAAGAGAACAAGGAGCTGTTTGAGCAGGCCATGAACTATGCGCCTCTGGATATTCAGCCTGCTTTAATGGCGATCCGTAAAAAATACGAGGAACCTCTGCACTGATAACCTTCCACCTCAGGAGACCCGGGCCAAACGATGTGAGTTTGGCCTCAATCTGAACAATGTCGATATCTCTGCCTCCCTCCAGTTCCGACGCACGTTTTCCCGTTTTGGTTGGCCCCATTCTGCGCCGAATCACGCCTGATGAACTGACAATCTGGTGCCTGACCACTGAGGTGCTGGACTTTTCCCTGCGGCTGAAAACCACTCAGGGGGGAGTGCTTGACAGGGTTCTTACGAAAGACGAATGCTGGTCACTTCAAGTTGGCGAGCATGCCTGGATCTGCCTGCTGAATCTGCAGCCGGAAAATCCACTGCCTACCGGGGAGCGCATTGATTACGATCTGCTGATTCGTGCTCAGGGCGATACTCGTTGGTGCTCCATACAGGAGTGGGGTCCGGACCTTCTCTATCCTGGTGAGCTTTTGCCCGGGTTTGTGATCCAGCCTCAGCTGCGCTCAATGCTGCATGGCTCTTGCCGCAAGCCGCATTATCCATCAAGGGATGGGCTGGCGCGTGCCGACGCCTGGCTGGAGCTGCATCTTGCTGCACCGGCTGACTGGCCGGCCGTGTTGATGCTCAGTGGTGACCAGCTCTACGCGGATGATGTGGCAGGGCCAATGCTAAGGGCGGCTCATCAGCTCAGTGATCGTCTGGGGCTGTGGGATGAAACACTCGAGGGAGGGGGGGCTGACAGTGGCATTGAGCTGAGGCAAAGCCCGTATTGCTACTATCAACGTGAACAGCTTTTGCCCAAGGATCAGCTGAGTGAAAATGTTCGGGAACGCTTTTTTGCCGGGGTACGCAAGCCCATTTTCACCAGTGACTCCGCACATAATCACCTGATTACCTTTGCTGAGGTGATCGCCAGCTATTGTCTGATCTGGTCGCCAAAGGCCTGGCAAGGGATTGATCTGAACCCGCCAGCGCTTTCCCCCCGTCATGCCGAGCTGTATGACCACGAATTGGATGCCATTCTTGGGTTTCGTGCACAGTTGCCTCAGGTTCGCCGGGTGATGGCACATTTACCCACGTACATGATCTTTGATGACCATGATGTTACGGATGACTGGAATTTGTCGGCTGCATGGGAGTTGTCCGCCTATAGTCATCCCTTCTCACGACAGATCATTGGTAATGCGATGATCGGTTATCTGCTTTGTCAGGGCAGTGGCAACGCGCCACGCAAGATCCGCAAACATTTGAGTGAGCATGTGGAGCGTTGGCTTAAAACACACGATGAAGAAGATCACCACAGCCTGATTGATGAGCTGATAGCGTTTCAGCGCTGGGACTACCTTATCCCCATTGATCCCGGTGTGCTGGTGCTGGATACGCGTACCCGCCGCTGGCGCGCCGAGCGCAACCTGAACAGCCCTTCAGGGTTGATGGACTGGGAGGCACTCACCGAGTTACAGCAGCACCTGCTGGATCGAAAAGCCGTGATTCTGGTCTCCCCGGCCCCTGTGTTTGGTGTAAAACTGATCGAGGCGGTACAAAAGACTTTCACCACTTTCGGCCAGCCTCTGATGGTGGATGCAGAAAACTGGATGGCACACCCAGGTGCAGCCAACGTGATCCTGAACATTTTCCGCCATACGCGTACACCTGAGCATTTTGTCGTGCTCTCGGGGGATGTGCACTACTCATTTGTGTACGACATCGAGATCCGTTTCCGCAAGGGTGGACCAAAAATCTGGCAGATCACCAGCAGCGGTCTGAAAAACGAGTTCCCGCCTCGTTTGCTGACTTTATTCGACCGGCTCAATCGTTGGCTCTACGCCCCTTCATCGCCGTTAAACTGGTTTACGCGACGTCGCCTGATGAAAGTATCCCCCCGGCGCCCGGAAGGTGCAGCAGAGGGCTGTCGGTTGGTTAATAAGGCGGGTATAGGGCTGGTTCGCTTTGCCGCGGATGGTGAGCCGGAAGAGGTCTGGCAGCTGGGGGCTGATGGCCGAGATGTACGTTTTGATCTGACCGACGAAGAGGAGCATTGGGGCTGAGGGGGCGCTGACGTATAATCCGCGCGCCTATCTACCATTTTGCTGCGGAGAGTACGTCGCATGAGGATTTACTGGACTCGACTTCAGGACAGGCTTGAGCGGCTGCGTGCCAATAAGCTGTTCGAGACCTTTGTCATTCTGGTCATTGTTACCTCGGCGCTGCTGATCGGGGCCAAGACTTACGAAGAAACGTCAAGGTTTGACCAACTGATCAACTGGCTCGATCTGGGTGTCACGCTGTTTTTCCTGTTTGAAATCATCGTCAGGATGGCAGCGGAAAAGCGGTTCTTCGACTTTTTCAAGAAAGGTTGGAACATCTTTGATTTCGTGATTGTTGTGGCCAGTCTGGTACCGATCAATGACTCCGAAATGGTCCTGATTGCACGTCTGCTCAGGGTCTTCCGTGTTCTGCGACTGGTCTCCATGATCCCTGAGCTGCGTATGTTGCTGGCGGCGCTGGTGAAATCCATTCCGCGCATGGGTTATGTGGCTTTGCTTATGTTCATCATATTCTACATATATGCGGCCATTGGCAGTTTTCTGTTTGAAAACATCGACCCCTTCCTGTGGGGTAATATCACCATTTCGATGCTGACGCTGTTCCGTGTGGCGACCTTTGAGGACTGGACCGATGTCATGTACGCCACCATGGAAGAGTATCCGCTGAGTTGGATCTTCTATCTGAGCTTCATTTTCCTCACGGCGTTCATATTCCTGAACATGATGATTGGTATTGTGCTGGATGTGATGCAGAAGGAGAGCGCCGCGGAGCAGTTGGAGTCCGGGGAGGGGGAGGCCGCCGAAATTCACTGGATGCGTGAGCATATGGTTGCCATGAGCGAGCAACTACAGCGCATTGAGACAGCACTTGAACAGGAGCGGATGCGTAACCGGTGAGTTAACTGTAGTCACTGCTTTGCAGCTGGAGCGTGCTTGTCAAAGCTGCTGACCATATTCTGATTCTGAAGTAACAAGGCCGGCTTAAAGCCGGCCTTGTTACTTCACCTACATATTGGGGTAGTTCGGCCCGCCGGCACCTTCAGGTACCACCCAGTTGATGTTTTGGGCCGGGTCCTTGATATCACAGGTCTTGCAGTGGACGCAGTTCTGCGCATTGATCTGGAACTGCGGGCCACTATCGCCTTCCACCACTTCATACACACCGGCAGGGCAGTATCGCTGAGCCGGTTCGGCATATTTGGGCAGGTTCTGGTTGATGGGGATGCTCGGGTCTTTCAGCTGCAGGTGGCAGGGCTGATCCTCTTCGTGGTTGGTGTTGGAAAGAAACACGGATGAGAGTTTGTCGAACGACAGGACGCCATCCGGTTTCGGGTACTGAATTTCCGTACTCTCACTGGCCAGCTTAAGCTGCTCATGATCCTTATGCAGGTCATGCAGGGTCACCGGGATTTTGCCGCCGAACCAGTTCTGGTCGATATAGTTGAACGCACCGCCCAGATAAGGGCCGAATTTGTGCATCGCCGGGCCGAAGTTGCGTCCACGATACAGCTCGTCATACAGCCATGAGGCCTGGTAGGCATCGGTAAAGCCGGTCAGGTCCTTGCCGCCTGCATCGCCATTAACCAGTGCCGCTGCAATCGACTCTGCCGCCAGCATGCCGGATTTCATGGCAGTATGAATGCCCTTGATCTTGGAAAAGTTCAGCGTGCCGGCATCACAGCCGATCAGCAGGGCACCTGGCATGGTCATCTTCGGCAGGGTGTTGAAGCCTCCTTTGGTGATGGCTCGGGCGCCGTAGGCCACGCGCTTGCCACCTTCGAGATACTGCTTGATCTCGGGGTGATGTTTCATGCGCTGGAACTCGTCGAACGGGCTTAGATATGGGTTGGAATAGTTCAGGTCGATAATCAGACCCACAACGACCTGGTTGTCTTCGGCATGGTAGAGGAAAAAACCGCCACTGGCGCCGTCGCTCAGCGGCCAGCCGGAGCCGTGTACGACCAGGCCGGGCTTGTGTTTGGAAGGGTCAATATCCCACAGCTCCTTGATACCGATGCCGTAGTGTTGAGGGTCGGCATCCTTGTCGAGCGCAAACTTCTCGATCAATTGTTTGCCCAAGTGGCCACGACAGCCCTCGGAGAAAATCGTGTATTTGGCATGCAGTTCCATGCCGGGCATGTAGTTGGGGCCCTGTTCACCGCTGGCGGTCACACCCATATTACCGGTTGCGATCCCTTTAACACTGCCGTCCTCGTTGTACAGTACTTCGGCGGCGGCAAAGCCCGGGAACACTTCTACACCCAGCTGTTCTGCCTGTTCACCCAGCCAGCGGGTGACATTGGCGAGGCTGACAACATAGTTGCCGTCGTTGTGCATGGTCTTGGGCACAAAGGCGTTGGGCAGTTTGATGGCACCGGTTTCATTCTTGAGCAGAAACACCTGATCTTCTGTCACAGGCGTTTTCAGTGGGGCACCATTCTCTTTCCAGTCGGGGAAGAGCTCATCCAGTGCGCGGGTTTCCATCACGGCACCGGAAAGAATATGGGCGCCGACCTCAGATCCTTTTTCAACTACACAAACGGTCAGTTCCTGCTCGGCTGACTTGGCCTGTTGCATCAGACGGCACGCTGCCGAGAGCCCGGCAGGCCCGGCGCCTACGATTACTACATCAAATTCCATCGATTCGCGATTCACGGTTGCTCCTCCATCGGTGCAGATGGTTTATTCTTCTATTTATTGTAAGTCATTATGACTGACTCTATTGTATGTAAATTAGTATAAGTGAAAACCCTTATTTCTGAAATTATCGATATTGATCTGGTCTGGCGAGGCTTTTGGATAGGGGTTATTGCTTATTCTGTGTGGCTGGTTATCATGCGTGACAATGCCCAAAAGAGGTGAAGTCGCCTCCGGTGACCCATAACAACAAGCAAAGGATATGACAATGAAGGTGCTGGTAACGGTTAAGCGAGTTATCGACTACAACGTCAAGGTCCGGGTTAAATCCGACCAGTCCGACGTTGATCTGAATAATGTAAAAATGGCAATTAACCCCTTCTGCGAAATCGCAGTCGAGGAAGCGGTTCGCCTGAAAGAGTCCGGTCAAGCCAGCGAGGTAGTCGTGGTCTCTCTGGGGCCTCAGGCCGCTCAGGAACAGCTGCGCACGGCGCTGGCTCTTGGTGCCGATCGGGCCATTCTGGTTCAGAGCGATGATCCGCTGGAGTCTCTCTCGGTGGCAAAACTGCTGGCCAAGGTAGTCGAAAATGAGAAGCCTGATCTGATATTGATGGGCAAGCAGGCAATCGACTCCGACAATAATCAGACCGGTCAGATGCTGGCGGCACTGACGGGTATGGGACAGGGAACCTTTGCGTCCGAAGTTAAAATTGATGGCAACAAGGTTACTGTCACGCGCGAAGTGGATGGTGGTCTGCAGACCGTTGTAGTTAATACACCTGCAGTGGTGACGGTAGACCTTCGGTTGAATGAACCGCGTTATGCTTCGTTGCCAAATATCATGAAAGCCAAGCGCAAGCCGCTGGAAACGCTTACGCCGGCAGATCTGGGGGTCGCGATCAAGGCTCACACGAAACTGCTTAAGGTAGAGCCGCCAGCTGAACGCTCAGCCGGTATCAAAGTGGCTGATGTGGCTGAGCTGATCGATAAACTCAAGAACGAGGCGAAGGTGATCTGATGAGTATTCTGGTAATTGCTGAACATGACAATCAGGTGCTGAAGCCTTCCACTCTAAGCACTTTGGCTGCTGCCGCACAGATTGGTGGTGACGTTACCCTGCTGGTCGCTGGCAACGGTTGTGCCGCTGCCGCTGATGCCGCAGCCCAGGCGTCAGGCGTCAGTAAGGTGCTGCTGGCGGACAATCCGGCGTATGACCATGAAATTGCTGAAAACATGGCAGCCCTGATCGTATCCATGGCTGAAGGATTCACGCATATTCTGGCACCGGCGACCGCCAACGGTAAAAACTTTATGCCACGGGTTGCTGCATTGCTGGATGTGGGTCAGATCTCGGATATCATCAAGGTGGAGTCCGCCGATACCTTTGCCCGTCCAATTTACGCCGGTAACGCCATTGCAACCGTTCAGTCATTGGATGCGGTCAAGGTGATCACTGTTCGCGGTACCGCATTTGACGCGGTGGCGGCAGAAGGTGGCAGTGCAGCCGTTGAAACTCTGAGCCAGGTTGAAGATACCGGACTTAGCCAGTTTATCGGTGAAGAAATGGCGAAGTCTGATCGTCCTGAACTGACGTCGGCGCGTGTCGTTATTGCCGGGGGACGCGGCATGGCGGACAGCGAGCATTTCCACCTGCTGGAAAAGGTTGCCGACAAGTTGGGTGCCGCTGTTGGCGCTTCTCGTGCGGCTGTCGATGCTGGTTTTGCACCCAACGATATGCAGGTAGGGCAGACTGGCAAGATCGTTGCGCCAGAGCTCTACATAGCTGTAGGTATCTCCGGTGCAATCCAGCATCTTGCAGGCATGAAAGATTCCAAAGTAATTGTCGCTATTAACAAGGATGAAGAGGCACCGATTTTCCAGGTAGCCGATTATGGTCTGGTGGCTGATCTGTTCACCGCGTTACCTGAATTGGACAGTGCACTTTAATCCACGAAAAGCGTAGTTCAGAATGCCCAAACCGGAGCCCAGCTGCTAAGCTGGCTCCGGTTTTCTGCTTTCAGGGGGTCGATTTTGTCGCCCGTTACGCTACACCTCAAACGACTTTCAAATGAACTGATTCAGCCGTTCGATCTTTCGATCGGGCCCGGAGAAATATGTTGTATCAGTGGACAGTCCGGCAGCGGCAAAAGCCGCCTGCTGCGTGCCGTTGCTGATTTGGAGCCACACTCAGGCGAGGTGTCGCTGGATGGCTTGGAACAGCAGCAGCTGCCAGCACATCTGTGGCGGCAACGAGTACGTCTGGCTCCAGCCGAAAGCCAGTGGTGGAGTGAGCGAGTGGGGGACCACTTTCCTGCAGAGTTTAATGGCGAGGGTCTTGAAACCTTGGGCCTGCCGGTTGAAGCCCAGGAATGGGAAGTAATGCGACTATCATCCGGTGAGAAACAGCGATTGGGCTTGCTGCGCGCACTGGCTTTTCCCTTGCAGGTGCTACTGTTGGATGAGCCCTGCGCCAACTTGGATCCTGAAACCACCCTGCGAGTGGAGGCAATGCTGCTGGATCGCATTCAAACAGAGGGCTGGCCAGTACTTTGGGTCGCACACGATGCTGCCCAGATGCAACGCGTGGCGGATTACCGGTTCCAAATCAGGCATGAGCAGTTGGTTGAGGTGACCGATGAGCGTGATTGATATCAGCTGGTGGCAACTGTCACTGGCCGCAGGGCTGGTACTGGTGCTGGCATTACTGGCCTGGCAGGCCCGCTTGGGGATCAGTCGCAGTTTGCTGGTCGCAAGCGCACGTACTGTAGCGCAACTGTTTTTGATCGGCCTTGTGCTGGAGTTGCTTTTTTCTGTTGGGACACTGTTGTGGGTGAGTTTGATGGCGTTGGTGATGCTGTTGTTGGCCGGGCGCGAGGTAATGGCTAGGCAGCAGCGCCGCTTCAGCGGCGGCTGGGCTTATTGCATCGGCACCGCGTCAATGTTTGTATCATCCTTCAGTGTTGCGGTGATCACACTTCTGGTGCTGGTGGGGCCAGATCCCTGGTATCGGCCACAATATGCCATCCCGCTGTTGGGTATGCTGCTGGGCAATACCATGACCGGTGTGGCGCTCAGTCTGGATCGGCTCACTGAAACAGCGTGGCAGCAACGTGCGCAGATTGAAAACCGCCTGATGCTGGGGCAAAACTGGAAGCAGGCCTTGGGTCCCATTCAGCGTGATGCAATGCGTGCAGGCATGATGCCCAGCATCAATGCGATGGCGGCAGCGGGCATCATAAGCTTGCCGGGCATGATGACGGGGCAGATTCTCGCAGGTACGGCACCGGCACTGGCGGTCAAATACCAGATTTTGATCATGCTGATCATAACGCTGGGCAGTGGCTTCGGAGTGATGTTGGCCGTGGTGGCAGGCAGCTGGCGCCTGTTTGATCAGCGCCAGCGCTTGCGAATGGATCGACTGGTGAAGCGGGCCGAGTAACCCTTCGTGGGTAAGTGGCCCTGCACAGCAGGAAATACTTAGGCTCTGGCATCACCTGATCAGGAAGCCAGCATCTGCTCTTGTGCCTTTTTTACCGGGTGGCTGGCGATGAAGTGACGCAAAGCGCCCGCCAGAAGTGCCTGCTTTTGGTGGTCACCACAGCGGCGTGCACGTTCAATATCATCCAGAATGAAACTCTGAATACGCTTTTCGCCATCATGTGTTACGAGATAATGCCCAAGGGCAACAGCTATCATCGGGTCCATATGTTCATGTTCGGCGATGGCGGCGATTTCGTCAGCCGAGAGGTCACTCATCTCCAGGCATTCTTCGTACGTCAGCATACCAATCCTCCTCGCATTTGAGGTTTTATGAAGGGGTCACCCGATAGCGGGAGTTTCAGTTTAGGCTTTTGGCACAGGTTTACGAGGGTGTCTGGCTGCAAGATTTTCATCCTTCAAGCCGATTTCTGCACTGTTGTTCATGTTGCACCTGCGCATCAAAATGGGTGCCAATGGCGCTGAATGGTATGCTGTGGCCCTTTAACGGCTTGAGCAGGAGCAATAATGATCATCGAAGCAAATCAGGTGAGTTCAACCGAGATCTATCACACCTTGACCCAAGTCATTATTCCGCGCCCTATCGCCTGGGTGCTGAGCCCTAATGATGAGGCAGGCAGCAGTCATAATCTTGCGCCGTTTTCGTTTTTCAATGTGGTGTGCAGTGATCCACCCATCCTGATGCTTTCCATCGGCAGCAAAAGTGACGGCAGTATGAAAGATACCTGTCATAACCTGTTGGAATACAAGCGTTGTGTGATTCATATCGCAGCCAATCATCGGGCGCAGATGGTCAGCGACAGCGCGGCTGAACTGGCCCGGGGCGAGTCGGAACTGACGTTGACGGGGCAGACGCTAATGCCTTTCGATGGCACCGGATTGATGCGATTGCCGGATGCGCCGGTTGCGCTTGCCTGTCGGCTGCATCAACACATTGAGGTGGGCAATCGACCCCAGAATCTGTTGCTGGTGGAAGTGGAGCGAATCTGGATCGATGACGCTGTATGCGGACGGGATGCGAAAGGGCGGATGAGATTTGAGGCAGACAGAATCAAGCCGCTGGCACGATTGGGCGGTTCCGAGTATGCAACACTGGGTGAGCTGTTCAGCATCCGCCGCAGCTGAGGTTTGACATCAATCCGTCACTGCTGCAGAGTGCGCGCTTTTTTCGTCTACCTTGAGCAGTAAACGCTGCAGGAGAAACTGACTGATGAATGCCGTAGTGGCCGCAGTGCTGGTGATGCTGGTGCTGAGTCTGGTGCGTACACCCGTGGTGGTGGCGCTGATTCTGGGGGCTTTGAGTGCGGGCCTGTTGGCGGGGATGGGGCTGGAGCAGACATTGGCAGCGTTCAGCGGAGGTATTGGTGGTGGCGCCGAAGTGGCCCTGAGCTATGCCATGCTGGGTGGTTTTGCCGTTGCCATTGCCCAGTCGGGCTTGCCTCATGCCATGGCTGATCTGGTGCAGCGCAAGCTGGGGCAAGATAATGGCAATACGCGAGTTATAAAATATGCACTGGTACTGGTGATTCTGGCGATAGCCATCTCCTCTCAGAACCTGATACCGATTCATATCGCATTTATTCCCCTGTTGATTCCACCATTGTTGCTGGTGATGAGCAAAATGCAGCTGGACCGCCGTCTGATTGCCTGCGTGCTGACTTTCGGCCTTGTGACACCTTACATGTTCCTGCCGGTGGGGTTTGGCGGCATTTTTCTCAACAATATTCTGCTGAAAAACATTGCCGATAATGGCCTCACAATGGAAGGCATCAATGTGATGTCCGCCATGTGGATCCCGGCAGCCGGTATGGTAGCGGGGCTGCTGCTGGCGATGGTCAGTTATGGTCGCAAGCGTCATTATGACCTGGCACCACTGGAGCAGGTGGAGCGAGTAAAGGTTGAATACAGTTCCACTCGCCTGGTAGCGGTCATTGTCGCGATGCTGGCGGCATTTGGTATTCAACTCTGGACAGGCTCAATGGTATTGGGCGCGTTGGCAGGCTATATGATCTGTACCGTCACCGGTATCGTGCGCTGGAAACAAGCCGATGGAGTACTGATCGACGGCATGAAAATGATGGCGATGATCGGCTTTATCATGATCACGGCGGCGGGTTTTGCCGAAGTACTGCGCCAAACCGGTGAAATTACCACGCTGGTGAGCAGCAGCGCCGAGCTGATTGGCCAGAATAAAGCGCTGGCTGCGCTGTTGATGCTGGTGGTGGGGCTGCTGATCACGCTGGGCATTGGTTCGTCTTTTTCGACCATTCCGATCATTGCGGCGATCTATGTGCCGCTGGCGTTGTCGTTGGGTTTCAGTCCGCTTGCCATTGTGGCGCTGGTCGGTACTGCTGCGGCATTGGGTGATGCAGGTTCACCGGCTTCAGACTCCACGCTGGGACCCACTGCGGGGCTGAATGTGGACGGTCAGCATCACCATATCTGGGATACGGTGGTGCCCACCTTCTTGCATTACAACCTTCCGCTGCTGGCGGCGGGCTGGGCCGCAGCAATGATTCTCTGAGCCTTACTGAGCTTGCACGTCAGGCTGTTTGAATGGCAGCCAGCCGTGCAATGCCTCCATCTGTTCCTGCATGGCGGGAGACTCCTGCTGCAGGAAGTTACGAATCGCCGCTTCAAACCCCGGGTGTGCGATCCAGTGCAATGACCCGGTCGCAATCGGCTCAAAGCCGCGCTGGATTTTGTGCTCCCCCTGGGCGCCCGGGTCAAAGCGAGCAAGGCCCTGCTCAATGCAAAATTCGATACCCTGATAGTAGCAGGCCTCGAAATGCAGGCAGTCATATTCCTCCATGCAGCCCCAGTAACGGCCATAAAGCGTATCTTCACCAATGAAGCAGAGTGCAGCGGCGATGGCATTGCCTTCAAGCTCGGCCAGTATCAACAGCAGTTGTTCGGGCATGCTCTGATGCAAGCGGTGAAAAAAGTCCGGTGCCAGATACCCCTGTCGACCACGCTTGAGGTAGGTCATCTGGTAAAAGCGGTAAAACAGATCCAGTTGCTCGCGAGTGATCGCCTTGCCCCGGATTCGCCGCAGACTGATGCCCTGTTGTTCGACTTTCTTGCGCTCCCGTCGAACCGCCTTGCGCTTGCGTGAGCTGAAACGATCGAGAAAATCATCAAAATTACGATAATCCCGGTTGAACCAGTGGTACTGCACACCCAGACGGTGAAGTAATGGTTGCGGTGCGCACCGCAGCTCCGGTTGTGGCAAGAACAGGCCATGCCATGAAGAGGCGTGTGTCTGGCTGCACACCGACTGTACCAGCGCGGGCAATTGCTGCATTACTTCAGCGGGGCTGAGATGGGTGCCAAAACGTGGTCCGGTGGCGGGCGTGAAGGGTACTGCAGTCAGCAGCTTCGGGTAGTAGTTGAGTCCGTGGTGTTCATAGGCGTCGGCCCATGCCCAATCGAACACATATTCGCCCCAGGAGTGGGTTTTCAGATACAGCGGCATCAGCATCAGCGGATTACCATCGTCATCGAGCAGTTCTGCATGCATGGGCTGCCAGCCGGTAGCTGTGCTGACGCTGCCGGAGGCTTCCAGTGCATGCAGGAACTCGTAACGCAGAAACGGATATTGGATGCCGCAGAGTGCATTCCAGCGCGGCTGACCGATCGACTCTATACTTTGATGCAGATTGACTTTAGCCATGTCGACCTATACTAATCAGTGTAACTGTTGGATTAAAAAGCATATTTAACGATTCAAGGAGCAGGGCAATGGATGAACTGGAGCTGGAGTTTGAGCTTGATCCCCGTCTGATCACCGATACGATTGCCATTGGTGACTATCCTCTCTGTCGCTTGCTGCTGATGAATGACAGCCAGTACCCCTGGTTCATTCTGGTGCCCCGCCGGGCCGGTGTCACGGAACTGTACCATCTGCCGGCCAATGAGCAGCAACAGCTCATGCATGAGGCCAGCGACTTGGCTGAAACACTGGCGGATATGTTTCAGGCACGCAAGATGAATGTCGCCTGCCTGGGCAATATGGTGCCACAGCTGCACATGCATGTGATTGTCCGAAAGGAGAGCGATGCAGCCTGGCCCGGCCCCGTCTGGGGTAAGGTCCCTGCTGTTGCCTATACGCAGGAACAGCTTGATCGGGTCCGAGGCAAGCTGGAAGCTTTGCTTGACGGAGAAATGGCATTCGAACCACATAACTGAGCTTTTACCGGTCTTATCCCTGTCGCCGGGCCTGTCAGGCCCGGCTAAATCGGTTATAATTCCCGCCTTTCATTTTCCTTGATGCACCCGGATACAGGAACAGGACAGTATGCGTAGCCATTATTGCGGCGATCTCAGATCAGAACATATCGGTGAAGATGTCACACTCTGCGGCTGGGTACACCGTCGCCGTGACCATGGTGGAGTGATTTTTCTCGACCTGCGTGACCGTGAAGGCATCACTCAGGTGGTGTTTGACCCGGATCGTGAAGAAAGCTTCAATCTGGCTGACAGCGTCCGCAACGAATACGTGGTTGAAGTGCGCGGTACCGTGCGTGGGCGTCCGGAAGGCACAATCAACAAGGAGATGGGCACCGGCGAGATCGAAGTGCTGGGCAAGGAACTGGTCATTCTGAACAAGTCTGAAACCCCTCCGTTCCAGCTGGACGAGCACCAGCAAGTGGGTGAGGATGTGCGCCTGCGTCACCGCTATATCGACCTGCGTCGTCCGGAAATTCAGCGCAAGCTGCGGTTTCGCTCCAAAATCACGCATAACATCCGCAACTATCTGGAAGACAACGGTTTTCTCGATATCGAGACCCCGATTCTGACCCGTGCAACCCCTGAAGGTGCGCGTGACTATCTGGTGCCAAGCCGTACTCACGAAGGCAGCTTTTTTGCCCTGCCGCAGTCGCCCCAGTTGTTCAAGCAGCTGCTGATGGTGTCCGGTTTCGACCGCTACTATCAGATCGCCAAGTGCTTCCGTGATGAAGATCTGCGTGCCGACCGTCAGCCTGAATTCACCCAGATCGATATCGAAACCTCGTTCATGGACGAGGAAGGGATCATGGGCCTGACCGAAGGCATGATCCGTAAGCTGTTTATCGAACTGCTGGAGGTGGATCTGGGCGACTTCCCGCGCATGCCATACTCAGAAGCGATGCGCCGCTACGGCTCCGACAAGCCGGATCTGCGTATTCCACTGGAGCTGGTGGACGTTGCTGACCTGCTTCAGGATATTGAATTCAAGGTATTTGCCGGTCCTGCCAAGGACCCGAAAGGTCGCGTAGCGGCACTGAAAGTACCGGGTGGTGCTGAGCTGACCCGCAAGATCATCGATGAGTACACCAATTTTGTCGGTATCTACGGTGCTAAGGGTCTGGCCTGGATCAAGGTTAACGAGCTGGAGAAGGGCGCCGAAGGCCTGCAATCTCCGATCGTGAAATTTCTGGGTGAAGACGTGGCCATGAAGGTCATGGAGCGCCTGGAAGCCAAAAACGGCGACATCGTGTTCTTCGGTGCCGACAAGGCGACTGTTGTCAACGAAGCCTTGGGTGCGCTGCGCATCAAGGTCGGCGAAGACATGAACCTGATCGAGCGCGAGTGGGCGCCGCTGTGGGTGGTCGACTTCCCGATGTTCGAAGAGAACAGCGATGGCTCCCTGACCGCGCTGCACCATCCGTTCACCTCACCGAGCTGCAGCCCGGAAGAACTGATCGCCGAGCCCGAAGGCAAGCTTTCCCGTGCCTACGACATGGTACTGAACGGCACCGAATTGGGTGGCGGTTCCATCCGTATCCATGATCAGACCATGCAGAAAGCCGTATTCAAGGTGCTGGGTATCTCCGATGAGGAAGCGGACGAGAAATTCGGCTTCCTGTTGAATGCACTCAAGCACGGCGCACCGCCTCATGGTGGTCTGGCGTTTGGTCTTGATCGTCTGGTGATGCTGATGACCGGTTCCACTTCAATTCGTGAAGTGATTGCCTTCCCGAAAACCCAGAGTGCTGCCTGTCTGCTGACCGATGCACCGGGTGAGGTGAGTGCCGCGCAGCTGCGCGAACTGAATATCAAGCTGCGCAAAACTCCCTGATTGCGCACCCGGGGCGACCATCAGTGTCGCCCCATTTGTTTACACGACCGATATTTGAGGATGTTGTATGGCAGGTCATTCCAAGTGGGCTAACATCAAGCACCGCAAGGCGGCTCAGGACGCCAAGCGCGGCAAGATCTTCACCAAGCTGATTCGTGAGTTGACCGTCGCCGCCAAAGAGGGTGGTGGCACTCCGGAAGACAACCCGCGTCTGCGTGCGGCGATGGACAAGGCGCTGGGTGCCAACATGAAGAAGGACACCATCGAAAAGGCGATTCAGCGTGGCGCAGGCGGTGGCGAGGGTGACAACTACGATGAGCTGACCTACGAAGGCTACGGCCCCAACGGCGTGGCCATTCTGGTCGAGTGCATGACCGACAACGTCAACCGTACCGTGTCTCAGGTGCGGGCTGCCTTCAACAAGGCGGGTGGCAACCTGGGTACCAACGGTTCGGTTGCCTATCTGTTCGAGAAAAAAGGTCAGATCAGCTTCGGTGAAGGCGCTGATGAAGACGCGATCATGGAAGCGGCGCTGGAATCGGGGGCTGATGACGTCGTCACCAACGAAGACGGCTCCATCGACGTGTTTGCGCCTTGGCAGGAGTTCATGGACGTGAAACAGTCGCTGGTAGATGCCGGGTTCGAGCCGGTTTATGCCGAGGTTGGCATGATTCCGTCCACTACGGTTGAGCTGGATGTGGAAAGCGGTCAGAAAGCGCTGAAGTTGATCGACGCGCTGGAGGATCTCGATGATACCCAGAACGTGTATCACAATGCCGAAATCCCCGAAGAAGCGATGGAATAAACGCGCAGCATGATGGCTGATGGAAACCGGGGGCAACCCCGGTTTTTTTTGAGCAAAACACCTTGCTTTGGTGTATAAATATACAGATATAGTCCGCTTAAACCTTTACTGGAGTTTCGAGGCAGGTCCATGCTGATATTGGGGATCGATCCCGGCTCAAGAATTACCGGCTATGGTGTCATTCGCGTGGCGGGTCCTCGTACCGAGTACGTTGCCAGTGGCTGCATCCGCATCAGTGGTGACGTTCTTGCAGATCGACTGCAGCAGGTGTATGCCGGCGTGACTGAAGTCATTGAGCGCTATCAGCCTCAGGAAATGGCCATTGAGCAGGTGTTCATGTCGCGCAATGCGGATTCGGCGCTTAAGCTGGGCCAGGCGAGGGGGGTGGCGATCGTGGCCGGTGCCAACCGCCTGCTGCCGGTATCCGAGTATGCGGCCCGTCGCGTCAAACAATCGGTGGTAGGCAATGGTGGTGCCGACAAGGCGCAGGTGCAGCACATGGTGATGCATCTGCTGAAGTTGCCGGGGCTGCCCCAGGCGGATGCGGCAGATGCGCTGGCCATCGCGCTCTGCCATGCTCATACCTGTGCGGGGCAAATTCAGCAAGCGCGCGGCAAAACGGCCGGGCGCTGGCGTTACTGATTTATCTTGGAGATGCAAAGCGCGTGATCGGACACCTCAGAGGTCGAATTCTGGAAAAACAGCCGCCCTGGATGCTGCTGGATGTTAACGGTGTGGGCTACGAGGTCGAAGCCTCGATGAACACCTTTTACAAATTGCCGGAAGTGGGAGCCGAAGTGTCACTGCACACCCACTTTGTGGTGCGCGAAGACGCCCAGCTGTTGTACGGCTTTGCCGATCAGCAGGAGAAACTTCTGTTCCGCTCATTGATCAAGGTGAACGGTGTAGGCCCTAAACTGGCGCTTTCTATACTGTCCGGTATCAGTGCCAATGACTTTATCCGCAGTGTGCACAACGAAGACACAACGGCGCTGGTGCGGGTGCCGGGAGTGGGCAAAAAGACGGCGGAACGTTTGATTGTTGAAATGAAAGACCGCCTCAGTCAGCTGCAGCTGCCGACCTTGACCGAGCTGGAGCTGAGCAGTGGCAACCAGTCCGAGACGGTTTTGGTTCCGGAAGCGGACCACCGTGCGGAAGCCGAAAGCGCGCTGATCGCACTGGGTTACAAGCCGCAGCAAGCCACACGCGCGATTGAACAGGCAGTACAGGCACTGGGAGAAGATGCGGTCACCGAAACGCTGATACGCCATGCCCTGCGTACTATGGTGGGTTGAGACAAATGCTATGAGAATTGAAGCCGACCGTTTTATTACGCCCATGGCGGCGCCTGCCGAAGAGGTTCAGGATCGTGCCATACGCCCCAAGCTGCTCAAGGATTATGAAGGGCAGCCTGTGGTACGTGAGCAGATGGAAATCTTTATCCATGCGGCACGCAACCGGAACGAAGCGCTGGATCATACGCTGATTTTCGGCCCGCCCGGGCTTGGTAAAACTACACTGGCCAATATCATCGCTCATGAGATGGGCGCGCAGATCCGCACCACTTCCGGCCCGGTGCTGGAGAAGGCCGGTGATCTGGCAGCCTTGTTGACCAACCTTGAAGCTGGTGACGTGCTGTTTATTGACGAAATACACCGACTAAGCCCCAATGTTGAAGAAGTACTCTATCCGGCGATGGAAGACTACCAACTGGATATCATGATCGGTGAAGGGCCGGCGGCGCGTTCAATCAAGCTGGATCTGCCGCCTTTTACCCTGGTGGGTGCCACCACTCGGGCGGGTTTGCTCACTTCTCCCTTGCGGGACCGTTTTGGGATAGTACAACGGCTTGAGTACTACTCGATTCAGGATCTGACCGGTATCGTAATGCGCTCGGGGCAGTTGTCGGGGACCCATATCGATGAAGACGGAGCTCGAGAGGTGGCAAGACGATCACGCGGCACGCCGCGTATCGCCAACCGACTGTTGCGCCGGGCACGCGACTTTGCCGAGGTGAAGGGTGATGGCCGCATTACCAAGGATATTGCCGATCTGGCGCTGAACATGCTGAATGTGGATGAGCGTGGCTTTGACCATATGGATCGTCGTCTTTTACTGGCGATGATCGAAAAGTTCGGTGGTGGTCCGGTGGGGATCGACAGTCTTGCAGCCGCAATCAGTGAAGAACGCGATACTATCGAGGATGTGCTGGAGCCCTATCTGATCCAGCAGGGGTTCATGATGCGCACCCCGCGTGGGCGCGTAGTCACTGACCATGCCTATGTCCACTTCGGGATTGAAAGGCCTGACTGATATCAATAGTTTATTGATGTGTTAGGTCTCTCAAACAACTGACTGATAAAGGTCAAGTCGGCAATGTGCCTGTCCGTCTACGATGATGACAGTCCACTAGCGGAGATCATCATCATGTCGGCCGTACTGAATCATCATGAGCTGGAAAGCTTCTCTGAGGAGTTGCATGAGCTGCTTACGTCCATGCAGGAAGAGGTCCGTGATGAGTTGCATGATATCGAGCATGTGCGTCAGCTTCTTAGATCGATCCCTCCCGGGCAGACCGAGCTGCAGGCTACACTTGAAGTCGCCAGGCGATTGGACTTGGAGCATCTGCGCCATCATCTCGATGTCATTGGGCGCTGCAACGAAGCACTGGAGCGTATCAATCGAGGTCGCTACGGCAGCTGCTGTCGCTGTGGCGAAACAATCGAGCTGAACCGTCTCAGGGCTGATCCACTCACGGAGTGCTGCCTGACTTGTCAGGAGTAGCGCCTCCCCCTTGTATTAAAATCTGCGGCTGCTATTGTTGTGTGCCATCTGCAACCTGATCAGGTCGACGGCATGCCGTTTCAGTGGCCGCTACGTGTCTACATCGAAGATACCGATCTCGGTGGTATTGTCTACTACGTTAATTACCTGAAGTTCATGGAGCGTGCGCGCACTGAGCTGCTGCGGCAATGTGGTGGCTCTCAGCAGGCGCTGATGGCTGACGATATCATTTTTGTCGTAACACGAACCGAGTGCCGTTACTTGGCCCCTGCACGTCTGGATGATGAACTTCTGGTCGAAGTGAGTATCGAACGGGCGAGCAGGGTGAGGGTATCCTTTCAGCAGCGTATTGTCTGCCAGGCGGATAATCGTCTGCTGTGTGAGGCTGATGTGGATGTTGCCTGTGTGCGCGCTTCAGACATGAAGCCGACACGATGGCCTGATAACCTGCTTCAATCCATGAAAACTGTTACCAAGTCACTGCCTGCTGTCGAGGAGAAATAATGGAAGGCAAACTGCCAATCTGGAGTCTCGTTGAAAATGCGAGCCTCACCGTTCAATTCATTATGGTGCTGCTGTTCCTGGCCTCGTTTATTTCATGGGTGATGATTTTTCAGCGCCACCAAGTGCTGCGCAAGGCACGCCGCTCCATGCGCCAGTTTGAGGATCGTTTCTGGTCGGGTGTTGATCTGGCCCAGCTGTTCCGTGATGTGAACCAGTCTCCCAATACAATTTGCGGAGCAGAGAATATTTTTCGTGCAGGCCTGCAGGAGTTCACCCGACTGACCCAGAAAACCAACCGTGAGCCGGATGTAGTGATGAACGGTGTTCAGCGCGCCATGCGTGTTGCCATGGCGCGTGAAGAAGAAAAGCTGGAGCGTCATTTGCCGTTTTTGGCCACCGTGGGTTCAACCGCTCCGTATATGGGGCTGTTCGGTACCGTTTGGGGGGTCATGAACGCTTTCCGTGGACTGGCAACCGTTCAACATGCTGCCATCTCGGTAGTGGCGCCGGGTATTGCTGAGGCTCTTATCACGACTGCAATCGGTCTGTTTGCCGCAATACCTGCAGTGGTGGCCTATAACCGTTTTGCCTCTCAAGCCGAGTCTCTGTTGAGTAACTATGAAACCTTTGCCGATGAGTTTTCCAGCATTCTCTACCGGCGTGTGCACTCCGTCTGAGGTTTTAATCTATGGATTGGCGTCCACGCAAGCAACGCAAAATCAACGCGGAAATCAATGTTGTCCCCTATATTGAGGTGATGACCGTACTACTGGTCATTTTCATGCTGACTTCGCCAATGTTGACTCAAGGGGTAGACGTGAATCTGCCTCAGGCCGGTGCCGAGCCAGTGGAAACGGAAGACGAAGAGCCTCTGGTGCTGACGGTCGATCGTGAAGGACAGTATTACATCAACGTGGGAGGTGATGACCGCGTCCCAATTAGCCGTGAGGAGGTGGCCAGTCGTGTCGGAAAAGTACTGGCCAGCGCGCCACGAAAGCTGTTGCTGGTAAGAGGTGATCGGGACGCAAGCTATGATCAGGTAGTGCAACTGATGGTATTGCTGCAGCAGGAAGGTGCAACCAGTGTTGGCCTGGTGACGGAATAGCGCGGTGGAGATGCGAAGCTATATTTTGCCCTTTATGCTGGCTTTTGTTGTGCATGCGGCAGCATTTTCACTGATCAGCATGAACTGGGATCGGCCGGCTGAGTCGGTACGTTCAGCTCCCCGTCATATCCAGGCGGAGATGATAGACCTCAAGGCTCTGGCTCAGCAGCAGGCGGCACAGGAGCAGATTGCTCGCCAGCAGGCTGAGCAAAAGCGCAAGGCGGAAGAGGCCCGTCAGCGTCGCGAACGTGAGGCGGTTGAACAGCGCCAGCAAGAACTTGCACGCAAGCAGGCAGAAGCCGACGCACGTAAGCGTGCGGAGCAGCAGGCCGAACAGAAACGACAGCAAGAGCAGGCGCGACAAAAAGCGGAAGAACAAAAGCGTCAGGCTGAGCTGGCTGCTCGCAAGAAAGCGGAGGCAGAAGCGGCGAAACGCAAGGCGCAGGAACAGGCTAAGCGTGAAGCCGAAGAGGCCAGGCGCAAGGCCGAAGCAACTGCCAGAGCTGAAGCAGAGCGCCGCAAGCAGCAGCAACAGGCTGAGGCAGATCTGCAGCGTAAGCTGGCTGCCGAGCGCGCGGAAGCACAGGCTCGCGCTGAGCAGGCTTCTCAGGCAGTAATTGGAGATATACAGTCCTATATTCAGGCTGTATTGCAGGACAGCTGGCGTATTCCGTCAACCGCTCGCAACGGAATGGAAGCAGTAGTGGCGATACACTTTCTGCCAAGCGGTGAGGTGGATCAGGCCTATATTCATACCAGCAGTGGCAATGCACAGTTCGACAGCTCTGCGGTGCAGGCCGTGCTGAGAGCACACAGCTTTCCAAGGGTTGCGGATGTCGATCCACTGCTGTTTGAGCGTCGATTACGTAAACTTTTAGTCAAATTCAGGCCGGAGGGGCTGAGGTGGTAAGGATCAAGCAACTGTTTGCAGCGTTTACATTGCTGCTCGTCGCGCAGCTGGTGCAGGCTGAGCTCATGGTAGAGGTAACTCAGGGGGTTGAGGCGCCGACCTCCATTGCTGTTGTGCCGTTTGGGAATAATACTGGCTCAGCGCTGGCGGAAGATGTGGCACAAGTGGTCGGTCAAAATCTGGAGCGCAGTGGCTTCTTCAGTGCCATGCCGCGTGACAATATGCTGAGCTTTCCGACTCGCCGTGATGATGTGTACTTCAGAGATTGGCGCGTGTCCAAAATGGATTACGTGGTGATCGGGCGTATTGACTCAGTGGGTGATCAGCTCAGCTTGCGTTTTGAGTTGTACGATGTGCTGCGTGAGCAGCAGGTGCTGGCTGAACAGGTCAGTGCAACCGCCTCAAGCTTGCGGGATGCCGCCCACTATATGGCAGACAGGATTTTTGAACAGCTTACAGGCCTTAAAGGCGCCTTTGCGACTAAGGTGGTGTACGTCACGGCGGAGCAGTTGGGTGATCAGAAGCAGCGTTATCGCCTGCAGCTGGCGGACTGGGATGGCGCTCGATCGCAAACCATACTGGAGTCTGCCCAGCCAATCATGTCACCGGCATGGTCAATGGATGGCAGCAAGCTGGCATATGTGTCCTTTGAAACAGGGCGTCCTGCCATTTACGTACAATACCTTGCAACCGGCAAACGCGAGCGCATTCAGTCCTTCCCGGGTCTGAATGGTGCACCCGCCTGGTCGCCTGATGGCAACCGTTTGGCGCTGGTGTTGTCGCGTGATGGCAACCCGGAAATCTATCTTCTGGATCTGCGCAGTCGCCAGCTGCAGCGTCTGACTCAGCATTACGGTATTGATACCGAACCGGCATGGTCTCCAGATGGGCGCTCGTTGATTTTCACCTCTGATCGGGGCGGTCAGCCACAGATCTACCGCCTGGGGCTTGAGGATCGCAAGCTGGAGAGGCTCACATTTGACGGTAACTACAATGCCAGGGGGCGCCTGACTCAGGATGGGCGCTTCCTGACCATGGTTCATCGCAGCAGTGGCGGTGGCAATGGCTTTAATATAGCGGTACAGGATTTGAAAACGGGGCGACTGGATATACTCACTCGCTCCGGCATGGCCGAATCACCCAGTATCGCGCCGAACGGCAGTGTGGTCATTTATGCCACACAGGAAGGAACGCGCGGAGTGCTGGCGGCCGCATCACTGGATGGTCGGGTTCAATTCAGAATGCCGGTTGACAGGGGTGATGTACGAGAACCTGCCTGGTCACCCTACTTGCAGTAGGTCGGCGCGGCAGCAAATTGCAACACAATGGCAATACACTCATTTAAACAGTCAAATCGAGGATTTATCATGCGGGTAGTCAATCTGAGCAAAGCGGTTGCCCTGACGGCAGCCATGGTGTGGGCTGCAGGCTGTAGCACCACCAGTACTTCTACTGACGCGGGTGGTGCGGCAGGTGATGGTACTTCTGCTTCTGGTGCCAATACTTATGGCACCTCAGGTAGTCGTGTCAGCGGTGCCATTGTGACAGCCGAAGATCTGCAGCAGCTGCGCACCGTGTTCTATTTCGACTTCGACCAGGCTGTAGTGCGTCAGGAAGGATTCTCTGATCTTGAAGCTCATGCCCGCTACCTGTCCCAGAACCCTTCTGCATCCGTACGTCTGGAAGGTCACGCTGATGAGCGCGGTACCCGTGAATACAACATGGCATTGGGTGAGCGTCGTGCGAAGGCCGTTGAGCGTCTGCTGGTTGTGAATGGTGCAGGCAATTCACAGGTAGAAAGCATCAGCTTTGGTGAAGAAAAACCGGCTGTTGTCGGTCACTCCGCTGACGCTTGGGGCAAAAACCGTCGTGTTGAACTGATTTACCAGAGCAAGTGATGAAAAGTGCCGCAACAGCCAAGGCTACCGTCCTGCTGGTGCTGGCGTCATCCTGGTCGTATGCGGCCCCGGTGCCGGTGATAGAAATCACCGAGACACCGGTGGCTCCACGTACAGGAGGAACGCAGCCATTACAGGTGCAGAGTGCGGCTGGCTATTCGGTCCAGAATGAGCTGCTGTTCAGCCTGCAGCAACTTCAGGATGAAGTCAGGATGCTGCGCGGAGCGCTGGAAGAGCAGCAGCATAAGGTCGAACGACTTGAGCAGCAGCAGCGTGAGCGTTACAGAGATATGGATCGTCGCATCAGTTTGCTGATGTCAGCGGTGCCGGATGACGCGCTGTTGGCAGCCCAAGGTAATCCGGAGCAGCCTGAACCGACAGCAGGTCTGCCCAATGTAGCTGAAAATACTGAATTGAATGCCTCTGTAGAAGGTGTTGCTGCAGGTGATGCGGCAGCCTACGACAAGGCCTACAGTCATGTGCGCCAGCGTGAGTTTGATCAGGCGGAAAAGGCGTTTGAGCTGTTTTTGAACGACTATCCGAACAGTTCGCTTGTGCCTAATGCCTGGTACTGGCTTGGCGAAGTAAAGCTGGCTCAGGGTAAGGTAGAAGCGGCAACGAACGCCTTCAACCAGGTGGTTACGGGCTATCCAGGTCACGCCAAGGCTGCCGATGCGCTCTATAAGCTGGGTGTGTTGGCTGAGCGTGGTGGTGATGGTGCTGCGGCCAGAGCGCTGATGAAGCGGGTGCAGGATGATTATCCGCAAACGTCTGCGGCTGGTTTGGCTCGAAGTTTCCTCTCCAATCAACAGTGACTGGCTCAATCGAAATGAAACAAGGTGAAAAACGTGCAGTTGTACTGCTTTCGGGTGGTCTTGATTCGGCAACTGCATTGGCGATGGCCATGGAACAGGACTATAGCTGTCATGTGCTCAGCTTCGACTATGGTCAGCGTTCGGTGACTGAGTTGAACGCGGCACGCGCGATTGCAGCCCAGGCTGGTGTCAGCGAACACAGAGTGTTGCGGTTGCATCTGGAGGATTTTGGTGGCTCGGCACTGACCGATACCAGTATCGATGTACCCGAAGATCAGGCCGAAGGCGTTCCGGTTACTTATGTGCCTGCACGCAACACGGTTTTTTTGTCTCTGGCGCTGGGGTGGGCAGAGGTGCTGGATGCCGATGCCATCTTTATCGGTGTAAATGCTGTCGATTATTCCGGCTACCCTGATTGTCGTCCGGAGTTTATAGAAGCGTTTGAGCGCATGGCCAACCTAGCGACGCGACGTGGCATCAATGGCGATCCCGTACATATCGAAACACCGCTGATGCATCTCACCAAGGCGGACATTATCCGCCGCGGCACTGCGTTGGGTATTGATTATGCGCTCACGGTTTCATGCTATCAGGCCGATATGGAAGGGCGTGCCTGTGGTCGGTGTGATAGCTGCCGTCTGCGTGCCAAGGGGTTTGAGGATGCAGGTGTTGTGGATCCGACCCGTTATGTTTGAATAAAATTCCGCTCAAGGGTTGCCTTTCACGCCTCGGCAGGTAAAATGCGCAGCCCATCGGGAGGGTCGTTAGCTCAGTTGGTAGAGCAGTTGGCTTTTAACCAATTGGTCATAGGTTCGAGTCCTATACGACCCACCATCCCTTCTTCACTGTATGCTTTTGGGCATCAGTCTTTGGGTCGTTAGCTCAGTTGGTAGAGCAGTTGGCTTTTAACCAATTGGTCATAGGTTCGAGTCCTATACGACCCACCATTTTATCCGGCCTTTTTCATTTGATACAGCTGATACTCAAGTCTGATGCTTTTGTGCCTGGTCGTTGTGTCAGTGCTTCACTTACTGCAGTGCAACTATGGTATAATCGGCGCCCCAAGATTTTGCCGTCCAAGGCATCCAACCAGCGTGATGATAAGAATCTGACTATGTTGAGCAAGCAGGACATCGACGATCGCATTCTGGTGCAGGAGCATTTTGCTCAGGAGCACCTGCCGCAGCAGATGGGATCTGCCGAGATTGAGCAGTACAAGAGCAGGATCCGTCAGCTCCTGAAAGAAAAGGATGCCTGTCTGGTGGCACATTATTATACCGATGACCTGATTCAGCAGCTTGCAGATGAAACCGGTGGCTGTGTTTCCGACTCTCTGGAGATGGCGCGTTTTGGCTCACGTCACCCGGCCTCAACTCTGATTGTGGCTGGTGTGCGTTTCATGGGTGAAACGGCCAAAATCCTGAACCCGGAAAAACGCATTTTGATGCCGACGCTTGAAGCAACATGCTCTCTGGATATAGGCTGTCCTGCCGATGAGTTTTCGGCGTTCTGTGATCAGTATCCCGATCATGAAGTGGTCGTCTATGCCAACACCTCTGCAGCCGTTAAGGCGCGCGCTGACTGGGTGGTAACCTCGAGTATTGCGCTTAAGGTGGTGGAATATCTGGCCGATCAAGGCAAGAAAATCATCTGGGCGCCGGATAAGCATCTGGGTGAATACGTCCGCAAGGAAACTGGTGCCGAGATGATTCTTTGGGATGGCAGTTGCATTGTCCATGAAGAGTTCAAGGCAAAGGGGATTTTGGATCTGAAACAGGTCTACCCGGATGCGGCGGTTCTGGTTCATCCCGAGTCACCGGACGCTGTGGTCCAGATTGCTGATGCCGTTGGATCAACCAGTCAGTTGATCAAGGCTGCGCATGACCTGCCAAATGAGACTTTCATCGTTGCGACTGACCGAGGCATCTTCTACAAGATGCAACAGGCTGCTCCCGGCAAGCGTTTCCTTGAAGCTCCTACAGGTGGCTCTGGCGCTACCTGCCGCAGCTGTGCGCACTGCCCCTGGATGGCGATGAACGGACTGGATAATATCGTTGCCGCTCTGGAGCATGGAGTTGATGAAATCCACGTTGATGCAGAACTCGCGCGCAGGGCGCTAAAGCCGCTGCAGCGGATGCTGGATTTTTCAGCCAGCTGATATCACGTATCAGGAGGCGCTGCTGATCAAATGAGCAGCGCCTCCTGATCTCAAGTCTGCTTTTAAAACTGTTCCTTCATTTCCTGCCGCAGCGCTTTTGCTTCCTGTTCGCGTTGTTCCAATCTGGCCCTGTCTGAAGCGGTCAGATCCTTTTCCCGTGCGGCGTACTCAAGCTGTTTCAGTGCCAGATCAAACTGTGCCGTCAGCAGGAAATGCTCTATTCGTGCTTCATGTACGGCAAGAATATTACCGGCAAGCCCTTCCGCTTCAGCCAGTTCAAACCAGATCAGCGTGTCGGTTGGGTAGTCACGAGTCAGTTGCTTGTAGATGCGTATGGCCTGCTGTAACTGGCCTGTCTCACGAAGTGCTCGTGCATGCAGGGTACGTACCGGGCGGCTGTCGGGGTAAAGTGCAATCAACTCGCTGGAAATCTCCAACGCACTGGCTGAATCGGCCGCTGCCAGAAATCGCTCGACTCGGCTCAACAGCAGCCATGGGTGTCGACGTGCAGAGGCGTCCAGTGTGTTCCAGGTTTTATCGGCAAGAGCAAAGTCGGCAGCCGCAATGGCGGCCAACATCAGACCATAACGATTATGCAGCTGGTCAGAATCTTGAGTTGCAGCGCGGAAAGTGGCAAGTGCCTTCTGCGGGGATTCGCTGTGATGAACCTGCATGCGGGCACGAATTAAATTGAAGTCGCTGTTGTCGGCATGTGACTGTACTTCCGGTAACTGGCTTGCACGGTTGAGCGAGTCGGCTATGCGTGACTCAGTCACGGGGTGTGTCAGCAAAAATTCGGGCGGACGCTGCCCATAGAAGCGATAGTTGCGCTGCAGGCGCGAAAACATCTGTGGCATGGTGTGTGGGTCGATGCCGGCCTCGACCAGCGTCTGCATGCCAACACGGTCCGCTTCCTGCTCATTGCGACGACTGAATGCCAACTGCCCCTGTGCATTGGCGCCCATGGTTGAAGACAGGACGGCCATGCCGCCTTGGGTATCGGCTGCCGCTACCAGAATACTGGCAAGCAGGCCTGCCAGCATCAGCGGGCGGTTGCGTCGCTCCTCCTCAAGCCTCTGAGCATAATGGCGCTGACTCAGGTGGGCCAACTCGTGTGCAATCACCGAAGCCAGTTCGCCTTCGGTTTCAGCAGCCAGCAGCAGTCCGCTGTGGATGCCAATGATGCCGCCGGGAACGGCAAAGGCGTTAAAGGTTGGGTTATCAAGCAAAAACAGTTCAAGCCGGCGATCCTGCACCTGACTTTTCGGTAGCAAGCGCCACAACAGGTCTTCAAGGTACTGATAGCTGATCGGGTCGTCCAGCAGTGGAGCCTGAGCACGAAGAATGCGCGCCCAGTTGCGGCCCAAGCGGTATTCGGCATCCAGGCTGACGGTTGCGGAGCTGGCATCATTCAATACCGGCAAATCGGTACTGGCAGTGCCGGTAGCGGGCAGGAGGGCGGTGGAAAAGCAGGTTGCTGCCACCAATAGTGTTTGCATCAGTCTTCGCATCATTCTACCGCTGTCAGAATTATCTTGCCGGGTATTATGGTATATAGTGCTTGCCACCCAAGGCCAGTGATTTACGGGAGTTTTCTGCATGTCATCGCCGCCATTTGATCACGAACTGGATACCAGTGGCCTCAGTTGCCCCATGCCGCTGCTCAAGGCCAAGCTTGCCTTGCATCAGCTTGAGCCGGGGCAGGTTTTGAAAGTGATTGCCACTGATGCTGGTTCGCTGCGGGATTTTCCTGCCTATGCTCGGGTTTCTGACCATGAGTTACTGCAGACGTTCAGCGATGAGCAGTGTTATATCTATTGGATCCGGCGTGGAGCCGGCACCTGAGGAGTATCAATGCGCAAGATTTTCAGTAAATGGATAGATCGATACTTTTCCGATGAAGAGGCTTTGTTCCTGTTCCTGCTTCTCGCAGGCGGGCTGCTTGTTATTTTGTTTCTGGGACAGCCACTGGCCCCGGTGATTGCGAGTGTTATCCTGGCATTTCTGATGCAGGGGGTGGTTGACTGGCTGCAACGGCGTGGAGTAGCTCACCTGCTTGCCGTCAGCGCGGTATTTGTGCTGTTTATCGGGTTTCTCAGTGCCTTTCTGGTTTTCGTGCTGCCGATCATCTGGCAGCAGATGGTTAACCTGTTCAATGAAGCCCCACGTATGGTCAGCGAGGTGCAGAACCTGCTTCTGGTCTTGCCAGAACGCTATCCAGAACTGATTTCCGAAACCCAGGTCAGGGAAATTATTTCGGCTGCCGCCACTGAGCTGAGCCGGCTGGGCCAATGGGTACTGACCTTTTCGCTTAATTCGATCACCAGTATCATAACCCTTCTGATCTATCTGATTTTGGTGCCGATACTGGTATTTTTCTTTTTGAAGGATGGTCGAAAGTTGATTTCTGGCTGGACCGCTTTTCTGCCTGAAAAGCGTCAAATGATGACCAGTGTATGGCATGAGATGGATGTGCAGATTGCCAATTATGTGCGGGGCAAATCGATCGAGATATTGATTGTGGGTGGGGTGAGCTACATTACCTTTGCGCTGTTCGGCCTCAACTACGCGGCTCTTCTGGCTCTGCTGGTCGGCTTCTCGGTTGTGATTCCCTATATAGGGGCAACGCTGGCAACGCTGCCGGTATTTCTGATTGGCCTTTTCCAGTGGGGCTGGGGCAATGATTTGATGTATCTGATGATTGCCTATGCCGTCATTCAGGCGTTGGATGGCAATGTGTTGGTGCCGTTGCTGTTCTCGGAGGCGGTTAACCTGCATCCCGTCTCGATTATTGTGGCGGTGCTGATTTTTGGCAGCCTGTGGGGTTTTTGGGGTATTTTCTTTGCCATCCCGTTGGCAACGCTGGTCAAGGCGATTGTAAACGCTTGGCCAAGAGTGGCAGAAGAGCTGGATGCCCCTGCCGAAGAGGGCAGAGGCTGAGTCGATTCAGAGTGCCTGCACAGCCTGCATTACTTCTGCTGCATGCCCTTTGACCTTAACCTTGCGCCATTCCTGGCGCAGTATCCCTTCCTTGTCGATCAGAAAGGTGCTGCGTTCAACCCCCAGTGACTCACGGCCATACATTTTCTTCAACTTTATGACATCAAACAGCTGACACAGGGTTTCGTCCTTGTCGCTGATCAGCTCGAAGGGGAAGGATTGCTTCGCCTTGAAATTCTCGTGGCTTTTAATGCCATCACGGGATACGCCAAAGATTTCCGTATCCAGCGCCTGAAAGGCTTCATACAGGTCGCGAAAATCCTGACCCTCAGTGGTGCAACCCGGTGTACTGTCTTTTGGATAGAAATAGAGTACGACGTTTTTACCGCGCAGTGCGCTCAGTTTGACTTCGGTGTCACTGGTTGCGTTGGCGGTAAAATCGGGTACTGCTTGGTCGATAACCGGTGCTGTCATGCTGTTCTGTCCTCGAAAATGAAAAAGTCACCCTCACTACTACGCTAGCCGGGCATAATTCGTTTAGAATGATCGGTCTATTACGATAGCAAAAAAGTGCTGGCTGGTTGAGGCTGTTTGTCTGGACCGGTAGCATGAAGCGGCAACCTGAGAGTTCTCAAATTCAAGATGGAGACAGAGATGATTCGCGGCAGTATTGTAGCGCTCGTGACCCCTATGACAGCCAATGGTGATATCGACTGGCCAGCGCTGGACAAAATCGTGGATTTTCATCTCGACAAGGGTACCGATGCCATCGTGGCAGTCGGTACCACAGGCGAGTCTCCTACGCTGGACTACGATGAGCACCTGGATGTGATCCGTGCGATCATCAATCGGGTCGGAGGCCGTATTCCGGTCATCGCTGGCACTGGTGCCAACTCCACTCAGGAAGCGATTGAGTTGACCGAACGAGCTGCCAAAGCGGGTGCTGACGCCTGCTTGCTGGTAACCCCTTACTATAACAAGCCAACCCAGGAAGGCCTGTACCAGCACTTCAAGGCGATAGCCGAGGCCGTTGATATTCCCCAGATCCTTTATAATGTTCCGGGCCGCACAGCCTGCGACATGCTGCCGGATACCGTGCTGCGGTTGAGCCAGATCGATAATATCGTGGGTATAAAGGAAGCAACCGGTGATCTGGATCGCGCTCGTGAATTGATCAATAAGGTGCCGACCGACTTTGCTGTCTACTCCGGTGACGATGCGACTGCAATCGAGCTGATCCTGATGGGTGGTCAGGGCAATATCTCCGTTACAGCCAACGTGGCGCCTACCGAAATGGCAGAGTTGTGTCGTTTCGGTCTGCAGGGTGATACGGAAGCGGCTCGTGAGCTGCAGGCGAAATTGATGCCGCTGCACAAGAATCTGTTCGTTGAGGCCAACCCGATTCCCGTCAAATGGGCCATGACTGAAATGAAACTGATCGACTCCGGTATCCGTCTGCCTTTGACAATTCTGTCTGAGCAGTACCACGAACTGGTCCGCAATTCCCTGCGTGAATCCGGCATCATTTGACAGGAATCGTCATGCATAATTTCCGAACCATTTGTTTTCCGGCAGGCCTGATTGCGCTGTTAGCGCTCTCAGGTTGTGGCATGGTCAAGAACAACCCTGTATATGGTGAAAACGGTGTGATCCGTGACCGCAGCCAGGATTACGAACTTGCCAGCGGCAATGAGCGTTTGCAGTTGCCGCCTCACCTGCGTGCCAAACAGATGCAGGAACAGCTGGTAGTGCCTGACGTGGGTCTAACCGCAACTCGCAGTGACAGCGACTTTAGGGTGCCTCGCCCGGAATTCTTTTACGCGGAATCAGGCAGCGACACGGTCAACTTCCGACGTGAAGACGGTGAGAAGTTGATTGTTGTGGATGAGCCGATCGCGGATGTCTGGCTAAAGGCGCAGGACTTCTGGGCGTTCAACAACATTGACATCAGTCGTGCCGATCCTCGCCAGGGGGTAATGGAAACCGACTGGATTCGTTTGGATGGTCGTGAGTACAGTTTTGTTGACCGTTGGGTCAAGCGGCTAACGTTGCAGACTGTTGAAGGCCCAACCCAAAACAAGCTGCGCATGAGTCTGCGTCCCGATCCGGATGATTACGGCCGTACGTCTGTACGGCTGAAGCATGTACAATATCCGGATGGAGCCGATGTAGCCAATATCAACTGGGAACAACAGGCACGTGATGTAGAGTACAAGTCGGACATGATGTTCGAGCTGCTGCGTTACCTGAGCAAGTCTACCGGACAGCAGACAGCCAACACCTACACGGCAATGCAACAGCAACGTGCGCAGCGACCTCTGCTTGGGCGTGACTCCCGTGGCAACCCTGTATTGCGGATCAACTCAGACATTGACCAAGCATGGCAGCAAGTCAGTGATGCCCTGGATGAGGCAGAAGTGGATGTGGGTACTCGTGATCAGTCTGCTGGCCTGTTCTATCTTACCTACACTACAACTACCCCCTTTGATGACACCGAGAAGATGGGCTTTTTCGAATGGCTGCACTCCGATCGAGGCGATATCAAGCTGGATACCAGCATGATCAGTGCGGCCCTGGGTGGCAGTGAGGAAGGTGAGGACGGTATCAGTTACAGTTCGACGGGTGCGAGCCCCAGCAGTGATACTGAAGACGAAGCACCTATGGACAATGACCTCTCCGATCCGAACAACCCCGCTAACCAGCAAGGTTATAAAATCTGGTTTGCCGGTAAGGTTGTCTATGTGTTCGGTAACGGTGACAGTGGAAACTACAATGCTGAAACCGGCAACTACGAGCATACCGGACGTTACCAGTTGCGACTCAACCGTACCCGGACAGGTGTATTCTTGTCGGTACTGAACGACCAGGGTCTGGAAGCTGCTCCGGTTGTGGCTGAAGAGATTCTCTGGACAGTGAAGGATCAGCTGCCACAGAACTGAGTCAGGTATGACTGCGGAAACAAAAATGGAGGCTTGTGCCTCCATTTTTTTTAATCAGAATGGGCAGTCAGAGTCGAATTCGAGCCAGTTCCCACTTGCGGGATGGTTCAAGGCCAGATGTTCGGCATGCAGTAGCAGGCGAGGTGAGAGCATAACAATCTCATCAGGCGCATAAAATTCATCACCTAGGATAGGGTGACCCAAAGCCAGCATATGTACCCGCAGTTGGTGCGAACGACCGGTATGTGGGAACAGCAGTACCCGGCTGCGATCACCGCAGCGTTCAATACACCGCCAGAGAGTGAGGGCGGCCTTGCCTTCAATCATGTCGACCATCTGCTTCGGGCGTCGCTCCCAGTCACAGCGCAGAGGCAGTTCAACCGTGCCTTCATTTTGCACGGGCTCTCCTGCGATTATCGCCTGATAACGCTTCTTCGGTATGCGTTCCTGAAACTGGATGCTCAGCGCTCTGTGGCTGTCTGCCGTCAGGGCCAGTACCATCAAGCCTGATGTGGCCTGGTCCAGGCGGTGTACGATGCGCGCAGTCGGATGTTTCTGTTGTACACGATACCAAACGCAGTCTTGCTTGTCGGGACCGCGGCCCGGCACGGAAAGAATCCCTGCCGGCTTGCTCACAACCACCATCTGTTGATCCTGATAGAGGTATTCGATCACGGTGTACGCTCAAGCAGCAGCATGGATTCGACATGAGAGGTTTGGGGGAATATATCCATAATTCCAAACCGGGCGACACGGTATCCTGCCTGCAACAGCAGGGGCAGGTCCGCGACCAGTGCCGATGGGTTGCAGGAGATATAGAGTACTTTGCGGGCACCATAGCCAGCCAATTGCTGCACAGCCTCGCGCGCACCTGTGCGGGGCGGGTCCAGCAGGATCAGGTCAAAACCGCTGCGGTACCAGGGGGCGTGGACAAAACTTTCACTCAGGTTGGCGCGATAGAATTGAGCGTTATCGAGTCCGGCGCTGGCGGCATTACGCTGAGCCTGAGTAACCATATCGGAAGATCCTTCAATACCAACCACCTGCGCAGCTTTCTGTGCCAGAGGCAGGGTGAAGTTGCCGAGCCCGCAGAACAGGTCCAATACACGCTCTTCGGGGCCGGGATCCATCCAGTCAACAGCCTGCCGGACCATCAGCCGGTTCAGGTCGGCATTAACCTGAATGAAGTCGCTGCTGCCAAACGCAAGTTCAAGCTCGAACTCCGGCAAACTGTAATGACAGGGGGTTGGGTCAGCTGGAATCATGGCATCATTGAGCGCGACGATAAGCTGCAGTTGTAATGCATCAGCAATAGCCTGCAGGCGCTGCATCAATTCTGCCGAAGGTGAGCGAGTGGCACGAAAGCAAATGAATCCGCTTTGATCACCATGGCTGAGATCAATATGAGTCAGCTGACGAACATCAGTGGCGTCTGAAAGATGTTGTCGCACTACATCGAACACGGGTTGCAGGCGAGGCTCAAGTATCGGGCACTGGTCGATATTCAGCAGCTTGTTGCTGCCGCGGCGGCGAAACCCAACCAAAAGTTCACCATCACGCTGGCGCTGGTTCAGGCCTATGCGGGCCGCTCGGCGATAGCCAAGCGGAGCAGCTGTAAGGGTCGGGAACAGCTGTTCTGGCTGTATATCTACACCGGCATAACGTTTGAGCTGGTCCAGTACCTGCTGCTGTTTGTGAAGTCGTTGCGCATCAATATCAAGATGCTGCAGATCACAACCACCACACTGATTGAAATGTGCGCAGGCGGGTTCACGGCGATCAAGGCTCGGGTGTGTAACCTGGAGCAATTCTGCCTCGTCGTAGCGTTTGTGTACCTGTGTCAGACGAACCTGGACCCGCTCTCCAGGCAGTACCCCTGCTATGAAAGTGGTCTTGCCGTTGTGGCTGGCAATGCCGCGACCTTCATGGCTCAACCGATCCACCGTCAGCTCAAGTGGCGTATCACTCACGACGGCTTTTTTACTGCGCCGGGGAGCGCCAAACTGAATTTGTTTCCGACTCATGTCATAATTTCCGCTTTGTAAGGCAGACATTCTAGCAACTGCAGGCAGTAGCTGGAATGCACAGGCTCATTGGAGTAGAGGGCTCATGCAACAGGAACATCCATTTGCAGTCTATGTGCGCATACTCGGCAAGGGTAAAAAAGGAAGCCGTTCGTTAACCATGGAGGAAGCCCGGGATGCAATGGGCATGATCCTGGATGGGCAGGTCAGGCCGGAGCAGTTGGGTGCCTTTCTCATGCTGATCCGGATGAAAGAAGAAACCCCTGAAGAGTTGCAGGGGTTCGCCCAAGCTGTACGACTGCGCCTGAACCGGCCTCAGTCGCTGGTAGCTGATCTTGATTGGCCCACATATGCCGGCAAGAAACGCCGGCTGCCATGGTTTTTTTTGGCGGCCTTGGTGTTGGCCGGGCAGGGGGTGAGTGTATTCATGCACGGCGCAAGGGGGCATACGCCCGGGCGTATTTACACTGAAGATCTGCTGAGCATGTTCGGTATGAAAGCTGCCGAAAGCTGGCCTGAGGTACATGCATCACTGGAGCGGAGCAGGCTGGCCTTTTACTCTATCGATCAAATGGTGCCTGTACTGGGTGAGTTGATTCAGCTGCGACCGATACTGGGGCTTCGTTCCCCGGTCCACACCTTGTGTAGACTGCTTAACCCGCTGGATGCCCCCTGTAGCGCAGATGGCGTTTTTCATCCGCCCTATGCGCCAATGCACCAGCGAACGGCACAGCTGCTGGGCACCCCTCACAGCCTGACCATCCGCGGTGATGGTGGTGAGGCCGAGGTGAAGCCTGATTCGGATACCGAACTTCACTGGGTTACGGCCGGCGAGTTGCACCAGGAAACATGGCCCCGCATCGAGCAGCAGCGGCTGGTTCGTGACGAGCACCTCGATCCTGAAGATCTGTTGCGGCTTTGGCGTGGTGAAATCAGTCATGCCTATGGTGAAGGGGCCGTTATCAGCACCTTGGCTGTGATCCTGCGGTTGCTGTCACAGGGCGTGATGCAATCGCAGGCGCACTGGCTTGAAATGGCACGTTCAGCTTGGCAGCAGCGTGACCGTTCGGCTTATTGATTAATATCCGATCAATTTACTCGGGTTTAATTTGAGTGTATCCTCAATGTATTCGAAACATCAGATCCACAAGGTTTAGCCATGACTATTACGGTAACTGAATCTGCCGAGCGTTATCTGGCAGAGCTGCTCGAAAAGCAGAATGTTGAAGGTATTGCGGTACGTCTTTTCGTGACCCAGCCGGGTACTGCCTATGCAGAAACCTGCCTGGCCTACTGCCGTCCGGATGAGGTCAATCCGGAAGATGAAATCATCGACTATGAACTGCTGCGCTTTTACCTGGAGCGTAACAGTCTGCCGTATCTGGAAGAAGCCTACATTGACTTCGCCACCGATCGCATGGGTGGTCAGCTGACTATTAAGGCGCCTAACGCCAAGGTGCCCAAGGTGTCGCCCGACAGTCCAATGAATGAGCAGATCAATTATATTCTGTATTCGGAGATCAACCCCGGACTCGCGTCTCACGGTGGCGAAGTCAAACTGGAAGACTTGATCGAAGAGGAGGGCGGTACCATTGCCGTACTGCGTTTTGGCGGTGGCTGCCAAGGCTGCAGTGCCGTTGACATGACCCTCAAGGATGGGGTTGAGAAAACACTGATAGAGCGGGTTCCGGGACTGATCGGTGTGCGTGATGCCACCGACCACACAGTACGTGAGAACGCCTATTTCAAGTAATATCTCCTCTGCAGGCGGTCATATCCGACCGCCTCGCCCTTGGTTGAATCGCTGTCTTCTGTGCAGTTGCGAAAAAAGCCACCGCTCCGGTTGTAATTGCTGGAACGAGCCCCATTGAAAGACTAACCTGACACTTATCCGAAGATGCGCCGGCCCTAATGCACAGGCGCCCTGTAAAGAGGCACTCCATCATGGATCAATTTGAAGCAAAAGATGACGCTGTGACCGTCGAGCTTCCGGTACTGCCACTGCGTGATGTGGTGGTTTATCCCAACATGGTGATCCCGCTGTTTGTCGGGCGTGAAAAATCCATCCATGCCCTTGAACTGGCAATGGCCAGTGATAAGCAGATTCTGTTGGTGGCCCAGAAGAGTGCGTCTGAGGACGAACCGGATTCTGAAGCTCTGTTCTCTGTCGGCTGCGTTGCGAACGTACTTCAGATGCTGAAATTGCCTGATGGCACCGTGAAGGTGTTGGTTGAAGGTGATTACCGTGCGCAGATCAGAGCCCTGTCTGAGTCTGAAAAATGCTTCCACGCACAGGTGACGGTGTTGCCGGTAGAAGATGTAAGTGCGGCGGAGGCTGAGGTCTACAAAAAAACGGCTCTTGATCAGTTTGAGCGCTTTGTACAGGTCAACAAGAAAATCCCGTCCGAGGTGCTCAGCTCGCTTCAGAATATTGACGACATTGGCCGTCTGGCCGACACCATCGCTGCACATATGGCCCTCAAGCTGGATGAGAAGCAGGCCATTCTGGAAATTCTGGGTACACGTCAACGTCTTGAACATCTGATGTCACTGATGGAAGCGGAAATCGACCTGGTTGAGGTCGAAAAGCGCATCCGGGGCCGTGTAAAAAAACAGATGGAGAAGAGTCAGCGTGAGTATTACCTCAATGAGCAGATGAAGGCGATCCAGAAGGAACTGGGTGATATGGATGAAACCGGCTCTACCGATATGGAAGAGCTGAAAAACCGTATCGAAAGCGCCGGCATGCCTCAGGAAGCGCTGGACAAGACGCTCAACGAATACAACAAGCTGAAAATGATGTCGCCCATGAGTGCCGAAGCAACGGTGGTGCGTGGCTACATTGACTGGATGCTGCAAATCCCTTGGGTCAAGCGCTCTCGTGTGCGCCTGGACATGAAACATGCCGAGAAGATCCTCAATGAGGATCATCACGGTCTTGAAGAAGTCAAGGATCGCATTCTCGAGTATCTCGCCGTACAGAAGCGAGTGAAGAAGCTGAAGGGGCCGATTCTGTGTCTGGTTGGGCCTCCGGGTGTCGGCAAGACCTCTTTGGGCCGCTCCATAGCACGTGCGACAAACCGCAAGTATGTACGCATGGCGCTGGGTGGTGTACGTGATGAGGCCGAGATTCGCGGTCATCGCCGTACCTACATCGGCTCCATGCCGGGTAAACTGATTCAGAAGATGTCACGCATCGGTGTCAAGAACCCGCTGTTCCTGCTGGATGAGATCGACAAGATGGGCATGGACCATCGTGGTGATCCTTCATCGGCATTGCTGGAGGTGCTTGATCCCGAACAGAACAGCAGTTTCAACGATCATTACCTCGAAGTGGATTACGATCTGTCTGACGTGATGTTCGTGTGCACATCGAACTCGATGAACATCCCGGGGCCTTTGCTGGACCGTATGGAGATCATTCGGATTCCGGGGTATACCGAGGACGAAAAACTTAATATTGCGCGCAAGTACTTGTTGCCGAAACAGCTTAAAAACAACGGAATCAAGGCCAAAGAGCTGGAGATCACCGACGATGCCGTACTGGGTCTGATTCGATATTACACCCGTGAGGCAGGCGTACGTGGCCTTGAACGCGAGATCGCCAAGATTGCACGCAAGGTTGTGCGTGAGCTTGCCCTTGAGCGCAAGGGTGATGTGGTCAAGGTTACGGCTGAAGAGCTGGAGCAGTATAACGGTGTCAAGAAATACAAGTTTGGCATGGCTGAAGAGCAGGATCAGGTCGGGCAGGTAACGGGTCTGGCCTGGACCTCAGTTGGGGGCGATATTCTCACCATTGAGTCAGCTGTCGTGCCCGGCAAGGGGCGTCAGATCCACACCGGATCGTTGGGTGATGTAATGAAAGAATCGATCCAGGCAGCCATGACCGTGGTGCGCAACCGGGCTCGATCACTGGGAATCAAGGCTGACTTCCACGAGAAAAACGATATTCATATCCATGTTCCTGAAGGTGCAACCCCGAAAGATGGCCCCAGTGCCGGCATTGGTATGTGCACGGCGATGGTGTCTGCCTTGACCGGAATTCCGGTGCGCTCAGAGGTCGCCATGACGGGCGAAATTACCCTGCGTGGACAGGTTCTGGCCATTGGTGGGCTGAAGGAAAAGCTGCTTGCAGCGCACCGTGGCGGGATTCGTACGGTGATCATTCCGGAGGAAAATACCCGCGATTTGAAGGAAATACCCGACAATATCAAGGCAGATCTCGATATTCGGCCAGTGAAGTGGATTGATGAAGTGCTGGACGTTGCCTTGGCATACCACCCGACACCTTTGCCGGAAGAGGTTGAAGAACCTGCTGCTGCCGAGGCCAAAAAAGGACATGCTGAGCCGGGTCAACTGAGTACACATTAACTGGAGGCCGCGGCAGAAAAGGGCTGCGGCCAGTTGACACCGGTTTCAGGCAGTTGGTATAAAGTTGCAGACTATGCGCTGGGCAACGACAACAACGGATAGAACACGATAACGATTCGATAAGGGGAACAATGTGAACAAGTCTGAACTGATTGACGCTATTGCTGCATCTGCTGATATTCCGAAAGCAGCTGCAGGCCGTGCACTGGATGCCACCCTGGATGCGGTCACTGAAGCTCTGCAGCGCGGTGAATCCGTTGCTCTGGTAGGTTTTGGTACTTTCTCCACCAAAGAGCGTGCCGCACGTACCGGCCGCAACCCGCAGACTGGCAACCCGATTGAAATTGCTGCTGCAACCCTGCCGACTTTCAAGCCGGGCAAAGCGCTGAAAGACGCGGTCAACAAGTAAACGGGATCTGAAGTCCTGATACTGGAGCGGTAGTTCAGTTGGTTAGAATACCTGCCTGTCACGCAGGGGGTCGCGGGTTCGAGTCCCGTCCGTTCCGCCAGATTCGGGCACGTTCACTGGAAGCAGAGAACTGTCTTCGTAGTCCAAGAAAGCGCATTCAGGGCTGAATGCGCTTTTTTTATAAAAGAGTCAGAGTGAACCCAAACCATGCTGCAATCCATTAGGGAAAATTCCAAAGGGATCATCGCCAAGGTCATCGTTGGCCTGATCATCGTCACCTTTGCTCTGTTCGGCGTTGAGTCGCTTGTCGGGCTTGCCAACAGTGAAAAGGCGCCGGCTGAAGTGAATGGTGAAGAGATCAGTAACCAGGATTTGCAGCGTGGTATCGAGCTGCAGCGGCGCCAGTTGCTGGCCCAGATGGGTGCAAACGGCAATCCTGCGGATATCGATGAAAATCAGCTGCGTCGTATGGTGTTGCAGGCCCTGATTGATCAGGAGGTGCGTCTGCAATCCGCCGAGTCGCAGGGTCTGTATCTGTCCGAAGCGATGATTGATCAGATGATCGTAGGCACACCGGATTTCCAGGTTGATGGTCGCTTTGACCGTAACCAGTTTGAAGCGGTACTGCGTGGTGCCGGTTTTACCCCGCTTATGTATCGTGACTTATTGCGCAAGGAGCAGTTGATTGCGCAGGAACGCAACGCTTTCCAGCTGTCCGCCTTCGCGACTGAGCAGCAGGTTGAGCGTTTGCTGAGGCTGGATCGACAAACCCGTGATATTGCCTGGGCAGAGCTGTCACTTGACCAGTTCATGCAGACTGCTGAAGTAACTGATGCAGAACTTGAGTCGCGTTATCAGGAGCAGCTGGAACGCTTCATGACCCAGCCGCAGGTCGTGCTTGACTATGTGGAACTGAATCAGGCTGATTTTGTTAAGCTCGACGCAATCACCGATGCAGAGCTGGAAAGTGCGTATCAGCAGGAATTGGCAAGGTTCCAGGCATCTGAAGAGCGTGCGGCAGCTCACATTCTGTTTGAAGAGGATGCACAGGAACAGGCTGAGGCTGTTCGTCAGCGCATTCTGGATGGTGAGCTGAGCTTTGCCGAAGCGGCACAGGAGTTTTCGGCAGACGCCGGATCTGCCGAGCAGGGCGGTGATCTGGGTTACAATAGCCGTGGTGTACTAACGGGCCCGTTTGAGGATACGCTGTTCGCCATGCAGCCGGGTGAAATATCAGAGCCTGTTCGCACCGAGTTTGGCTATCATCTGATACAGCTGAACGATGTGCGCAACACTGAGCCGCCGGCGTTTGACGAGATGGCTGCTGAATTGCAGCGTGAATTGGCCCAGTCCCGTGCTGAGGCTGAATATGTGGCTGCGCTTGAACGCTTGGCTGACTTGAGCTTTTCGGCGGGTGATCTTGATGTCCCGGCAGAGGAACTGGGGCTGGAAATTCATCAGACCGAGCCTTTTGGGCAGGCTGGCAGTGAGAGCGGGTTGGCCTCCAACCCTCGCGTGGTCAAGGCTGCGTTCAGTGAAGAGTTGACACGTGAAGGTCTTAACAGTGACCCCATCGAGCTGGATCGTGAAACAACAGTAGTTGTACGGGTTAAAGAGCAGATTCCAGAACGCCAGCTGTCGCTGGATGAAGTGCGTGATGAGCTTGAAGGCGAGTTGCGACGTGAACAGGCGGAAGCGGCACTAGAGGCTCGCCTGCAACAGTTGCTGGCGGACTTCGAGTCTGGCAATTCCCTGAACACTGTTGCTTCTGAGCTGAGCTGGAGTGAAGTGGCTTCTGCAGAGCGTGAGCAGGCAGACATGCCGTCTGCTGTCAATCGTAAGGCATTTGAGCTGCCTCGTCCGGCGGAAGATGCGGCATCATTTGGAACTGTACGTTTGCCGAACGGAGACCGCGCACTGGTTCGAGTCAATGCAGTTCAGGACCCAGACCTTGCTGATGTTGACGCTGACCTGAAGCGCCAGATGGCTGCCTTCCTGGCCAGCCGTAATGGCCAGCTGGACTATCAGCTGCATGTAGAGGCATTAACCGAGGCTGCCGAAATTGAGCGCAACTAGGTTGCAGATCTGCTGATGGAAACTGAAAAGGGCCGCACATGCGGCCCTTTTCAGTTTTGCCGGGTTTTAAACTCAGCCAGATGGCACGGCAGCGGCTTCAAGCAGGCGTTGAGTGTAGGGGTGCTCCGGGCGGCTGAAGAGCCGTTCTGTCGAGGCCTGCTCAACGACTTTGCCTGCCTGCATCACCATGACCCGATGGCTCATGGCCCTGACCACGGCCAGATCGTGACTGATGAAGAGATAGCTGAGCTGATACTGCCGTTGCAGATCACGCAGCAGCTGAATGATCTGTTTCTGTACGGTGCGATCCAGTGCGGACGTGGGTTCGTCGAGAATGATCAGCCTGGGGCGCAGCACCAGTGCCCGTGCGATGGCGATGCGCTGCCTCTGTCCGCCCGAGAACTCATGCGGATATCGGTGTCGTACTTCGGGGTCCAACCCAACATCGCGCAGGGCGAGGCATACTTGCTCATCCTGCTGACTACGCTTGGTGATACCTTGAACCTCCAGGCCTTCAGCGATGATTTCGGCAATACTCATGCGTGGGCTCAGGCTGCCGAAGGGGTCCTGAAACACCACTTGCAACTGCTTGCGCAAGGGTCTGAGCTGTTTCTGTTTCAGGTTTGAAAGCTCTGCACCATTGAATACCACTTCGCCCTTGCTGCTGATCAGTCGCAATATGGCCAGTGCCAGCGTAGTTTTGCCTGAGCCGGACTCGCCGACAACGCCCAGTGTTTCACCGCGAGCGAGTTGCAGATCTATTTCGTCCACCGCTTTGTGATGGCGGCTGACTCGTTGCAGTATTCCCTTGCGCTCGGCAAACCAGACTTTCAACGCACGGGTCTGAAGGATAATATCATCAGGATCGGCAATTGCAGCTGGCTGGCCTTCCGGTTCGGCAGCCAGGAGATTACGTGTGTACGCATGGCGGGGAGCGCGAAACAGCTCGGCACAGGGCTGTTGCTCAAGCAATTCTCCCTTATGCATGACACACACCGAGTCCGCTACCCTGCGTACAATATTCAAGTCATGAGAGATCAGTACGATCGCCATGCCAAGCTGTTTCTGAACACGTCTGAGCAGTTCGAGGATCTGGTGTTGTATGGTGACATCGAGAGCGGTTGTCGGCTCGTCGGCAATCAGCAGTTCAGGTTCATTGGCCAGGGCCATTGCGATCATGACGCGCTGACGTTGCCCGCCTGAAAGCTGGTGCGGGTATTGACCCAGCCGCTCCTGAGGGTGATCAATCCCTACCAGGTCGAGCAGTTCAAGCGCACGAGTGCGACATGAGGGCAGGCTCAGGCCGCGATGCAGATGCAGAGTTTCACCGATCTGCTTCTCCAACGTGTGCAGTGGGTTAAGCGATGTCATCGGTTCCTGAAAAATCATGCCCACCCTGTTGCCACGCAGTTGCAGCAATCGCTTCTCAGGTGCCTGAAGCAGGTTCTCACCTTGATACAACACGGCGCCTTCCGTCTGTGCCTGGGGCAAAAGTCGCAGCAGTGAAAGAGCCGTAACCGATTTGCCAGAGCCCGATTCCCCAACGATGGCAAGCGTTTTGCCCGGCTCGATATCAAAACTGATATCGCGCACAACCGCCTCGCGTGAAGAGCCAAAACGGACACTGAGATTCCGGACAGAGATCAGCGGTGTACTCACTCAGACTTTCCTCGGATCGAAGGCGTCACGGACTGCTTCACCGATGAAGATCAGCAGCGTCAGCATGACCGACAGCGAGATGAATGCGGTCAGGCCCAGCCAGGGGGCGTGAAGGTTTTCCTTGCCCTGAGCGACCAGCTCGCCCAGGGATGGCGAACCCGGGGGTAGACCAAAGCCCAGAAAATCGAGGGCGGTCAGTGTAACGATGGCGCTGTTAAACACAAAGGGCATGAACGTCAGGGTCGCGATCATGGCGTTGGGCAGTACATGGCGGTACATGATGCGGGTATCACTAAGGCCTAGCGCGCGTGCGGCACGCACATATTCAAGGTTGCGTCCGCGAAGGAACTCGGCCCGGACGACATCGACCAGGCTCATCCATGAAAACAGCAGCATGATGCCGAGCAGCCACCAGAATCCGGGCTGTACCAGTGAAGCCAGTATGATCAGCAGGAAGAGTACGGGCAAGCCAGACCAGATTTCGATAAAACGCTGAAAAAACAGATCGATGCGGCCGCCGTAGTAACCCTGAACAGCACCGGCGCAGACGCCGATAACCGAGCTTGCCAGTGTCAGCGCCAGTGCAAACAGAACCGAAATACGGAAACCGTAAATGACACGTGCCAGTACATCCCGGCCCTGATCATCCGTCCCCAACCAATTGGTTGCCGTTGGTGGCGAAGGAGCAGGTTGTTCAAGATCGTAATTGATGGTGCTGTAGCTGAAGCGGATCAGTGGCCAAACGGTCCAACCCCCGGACTCTGTAATCAACTCTTGAATGAAGGGGTCTCGGTAGTCCACGGGCAGGGCAAAGTCGCCACCAAAGTCAGCCTCGGTGTATTCCTGGACCAGTGGCCAGTAGAGCTGCTGCCCGTGACTGATCAGCAGTGGTTTGTCGTTGGCAATCAGTTCGGCGACCAGGCTCAGTCCAAACAGGATTAGAAAGATCCAGAGTGACCAATAGCCTCGGCGGTTGCGCTTGAAGCTGTCAATACGACGACGTTGCAAAGGGGAGAGCTGCACCGGCCTATACCTCCCTGCTGGCAAAGTCGATACGGGGGTCTACCAGCGTGTAGGTGATATCACTGACCAGTTTCAGCAGCAAACCCACCAGCGTGAAAATGTAGAGTGTACCGAAGATCACTGGGTAGTCTCGATTGATGACAGCTTCGTAGCCCAGCAGTCCGAGCCCATCGAGAGAGAAAATCACTTCGATCAACATCGATCCGGTGAAGAAAATGCCGATGAGGGCGGCGGGCATGCCGGCAATGATCAACAGCATGGCATTGCGGAATACATGACGGTACAGCACCGCGTTTTCATCCAGTCCCTTGGCGCGGGCAGTCAATACATACTGCTTGTGTATTTCATCCAGAAATGAGTTTTTGGTCAGCATGGTCAGTGTGGCAAAACTGGAGACCACCGAAGCCAGTACCGGCAGAGTGATGTGCCAGAAGTAGTCTGCCACTTGTTGCCACCAGGTCATCTGTTCAAAGCCGGGCGAAGTCAGTCCGCGTAGCGGAAACCATTCCAGCCAGGTGCCGCCTGCAAACAGAACGATCAATAAAATGGCAAACAGGAAGTTGGGAATTGCGTACCCCACAATGATGGCGCTGCTGGTCCAGACATCGAACGATGAGCCATCACGTACGGCCTTGCGGATGCCAAGCGGGACCGAGATTAAATAAGTGATGAGTGTGGTCCAAAGGCCCAGGGATATTGAAACCGGGAGTTTTTCGATGATCAGGTCGATAACGCTTTTGTCGCTGTAGAAGCTCTTGCCAAAATCGAACATTAGATAGTTCTGCAGCATCTGGAAGAAGCGTTCGTGTGCTGGCTTGTCAAAGCCATACATGCGCTCTATTTCAGCTATCAAAGCAGGATCCAGCCCTTGGGCTCCGCGGTAGCCGCTGTTTTCACTGCCAGCAGCGATGTCGGACTGTGCGCCGCTGCCGATGCGGTTGCCAGCATCAATCCCGAGCCCCTCAAGGTTCGCAATAGTCTGTTCAACCGGGCCGCCGGGAGCGAATTGAACCAGTATGAAGTTGAGCAGCAGTATCCCCAGCAGCGTGGGTATGATCAGCAACAGGCGACGGACAATGTACGCGGCCATCAGGGCTTGGTCCACCAGGTATCAAGGCCGAGGTCATAGGCAGGACTTACCTCAGGGTGGGCGAACCTGTTCCAGTACGCGATGCGATAGGCACTGATATGGTAGTGGGGAATCACATAATGATTCCACTGCAGCACTCGATCCAGCGCACGGGCACGCAAAACCAGTTGCTCCCGGTCTGGTGCGGCGATCAGCTGTTCAACCAGGTAGTCGACGGCTGGATTCTTAATGCCAATCAGGTTGCGACTTCCGGGCATGTCAGCTGAGCTGGAATGCCAATAGTCACGCTGCTCATTGCCAGGGGAGCTGGACTGGCCAAAGCCATACACCACCATGTCAAAGTCGAACTGACGCAACCGGTTTATATATTGGGATACGTCGACGATGCGGATACTGGCGCTGATACCCAGCCTTTCCAGATTGCGAATGAACGGAGAAACCACTCGCTCGAATTCCTTCTGCACCAGCAATATTTCAAATGTAAATGGAGAGCTGTTGCCGTCAACCAGCTTGCCTGACTCAAGTTGCCAGCCAGCCTGTTTGAGAAGCCCCAGAGCTTCACGCAACTGCGCACGGTTGCGACCACTGCCATCCGTGGTTGGGGCTCGGTAAACCTGAGTAAATACTTCAGGTGGTACCTGGTCACGCACGGCTTCGAGAATCTCCAGTTCAGCTGGGGTTGGCAGCTCTTCTGCAGCCATCTCAGAGTTGGAAAAATAACTGTGGCTGCGGGTGTAAGCGCCATAAAACAGGTTGCTGTTGGTCCATTCAAAGTCGAATGCAAGCGCAAGTGCCTTGCGCACTTCAGGCTGGCTGAACATGCTCCGGCGGGTGTTCATGATGAAACCTTGCATGCCACGCGGGTTTTCGTGTGCAATCTCTTCCTTGATGATACGACCATCAGCGAAGGGGGCGCCGGTATAACCGGTTGCCCAGGCCTTGGAGGCATGTTCACTGCGGAAATCGTACTCACCGGCCTTGAAGGCCTCCAGTGCTACCGTACTGTCGCGATAATAGTCATACTGGCGTTGATCAAAGTTGTGACGGCCGCGGTTTACTGGCAAGTCGCGCCCCCAGTAGTTGGGGTTGCGTGTGTAAACGATGGTTCTGCCTGGATCGATCTTTTCAATCAGGTAGGGGCCCGAACCAAGCGGTGGTTCCAGTGATGGTGTTTCGAAATCACGCTCGGCCCAGAAGTGCTGTGGCAGGATCGGAACCTCGCCTACTATCAGTGGGAGTTCTCGGTTGGTGCTGTCACCAAACTCGAAACGTACTGTCTGAGGGCTCAGTGCCGTTACGCTTTGAATCCCTGCATAGTAGCTTTTGAAGAAGGGGCTACCTTTCTCGCGCAGTATGTCGAACGTGAACACGACATCGTCTGCCGATACGCTGTGCCCATCACTGAATCGAGCGTCAGGATGAAGGTCGAACTCAATCCAGCTGCGATCCACGGCAACCCGCAGCTGTTGGGCCAAGAGGCCGTATTGGGAAAAGGGCTCATCCAGTGCGCGAGCCATCAAAGAGTCGTACAGTAACCCGGTCCCTTCGGCGGCGGTACCCTTGACTATGAACGGGTTGAGGCTGTCGAAGGTACCAATGGAGGATTCCTTGAAATGTCCGCCTTTGGGAGCGTCCGGGTTAACATAGTCGAAATGGCTGAAATCGGGCGGATATTTGAGGTCGCCATGCATGGCAATGCCGTGCTGGCTGTCCGGGGCCGCATGCAACGGAAGGCCGAAAAGCAGAAGCGAGAAAACGGCAGAAAGATAAAGGCATACTGAACGCAGCTGTACAGGCACTGTTTTCTCCTTGGAAGTATTGTTTTTGTGCGAATTTAACCCGTGCTGTAGTCCTGTGACAACGCCGGGTCAATCCGGTTCGGAGTCGTTGGAACGCTCTCGCTCCTGGTCCCGCTCCATCCAGCCTCGAATCTTGCGAAACAGTACCCACTTGAATAGAACGGCCAGCAACACTGAAACCGCTATGATGAATAGACTCAGGTTATCCATGATCAGCTTGCATCGGCAATATCCACGTTGAGCAGCAGGAGCGTCTGGCCAATCTTGAGCGTATCGCTGGGCGCCATCTGATTCCAGCGTGCCAGATCACGTACGCCGACACCATAGCGGCGTGCAATACTCCAGAAGCTCTCGCCCGAATCGACGCGGTGGTAGTGCTTGCGCTTTGCACGTTGCTCAAGCTGTTGGCGTTCGGCCTGGATACGCTGTTCCAGACTAAGGCTGTAACTTTCAGACGAGGCACTCGGTTTTGGCACCAGTAATGCCTGGCCTGCACGAATCAGGTGGCTGTTCAGTTTGTTGCCCTGTCTTATCACACTGACCGAGCTGCTAAACCGCTGGGCGATGGTGCTGAGGGTGTCACCGGGACGTACGGTATAGCGGTGCCAATTAACCCGCTTTTCGGGTGGCAGTGTTTGAAGAGCTTGGCGCAGGGGGGCGGCGTTCTCAGTTGGTACCAGCAACAAGTGAGGGCCATCAGGATCGGTGGCCCAGCGATTAAAGCCGGGGTTGAGTTGGTACAGAGTGTCCAGATCAAGACCGGCCATAGAAGCCGCCTGAGCCAGATCGATCTGGCCGCCGGTTTCTACAGCCTCAAAGTAGGGGGTGTTGTCGATGTGAGTTAATGTGATTCCAAGGGTGTCGGCATCACGTACTGTCCGGGCCACAGCCAGCAGTTTGGGAACATAGGCCTTGGTTTCGGCAGGCAAGTCCAGAGACCAGAAATCGGTCGGTTTGTTTTGCTCGCGGTTGCGACGCATGGCGCGACTGACGGTTCCACCTCCGGCATTGTAGGCCGCCAGTGCCAACAACCAGTCACCATCAAAACGGCGATGTAACTGTTCCAGGTATGTGAGAGCGGCATCAGTGGATGCAAGAATGTCGCGGCGGCCGTCGTACCACCAGCTGGAGCGAAGGCCAAAGTGCCGTGCCGTGCCGGGAATGAATTGCCAGGGACCAGCCGCACTGCCGTGTGAGTAGGCAAAGGGGTCGTAGGCACTTTCGATGATGGGTAGCAGAGCTATTTCGGCCGGCATGTCGCGCTTGAGCACTTCATGCAGGATGTGATGGTAGTAGGGTTTCGCGCGTTCGGTTACGCGGGGCATATGGCTGGGGTGGCGCAAATACCAGTTGAGCTGGCTTTCAAGCCGAGGGTGCTGATAGTCCAACGGCAGCTGCAGATGCTGGCGGGTAAGCTGCCAAAGGTCGCTCTCCTCGGGTTGGATCGCTCTGGGCGCTGCTGTTTGTACGGGTTTGACCAGGCTGGATGCCTTGAGTGGCTGTTTTTGTACGGTTTGGGTCTGGCAGCCAGTAAGCGCCAGACCCAAGGTGGTTGCCAGAAGCAAAGCAGGCAGTTGTCGCATCAGTCCCTGTTCCCGAAAAATCGCAAAGGCCTGATTTTATGAGGGGAATAGGTTTGCGGTCAATCAGAAACGGTTCTTCCATTCTCGCAGTGCTGCCAGAACCTCTACCTCGGTTTTAAGTGGGTTGCCGCTGTAATGTTCAGCAGAGCTGATTACATCGGGCTCAGCTGTACGCATGAAAGGGTTTATCTGTTTTTCCTGTTCAATACTGGAGGGCAGGGTTGGCAGTCCTTCGTGGCGCAGATGGTGGCAGCGTTCATGCACTCGGGTAATCTCGGCGTTGGCGGGTTCTACGCTGGCTGCAAAGGCAAGATTGGACAGTGAGTACTCATGGGTGCAGTAGACCTCAGTATTGTCGGGCAGTGAAGCAAAGTAGTGCATGGCGGCCAGCATCTGACGTGCAGTGCCCTCAAACAGCCGACCGCAGCCGGCAAGAAACAGGGTGTCACCGCAGAACAGCTGCGGCTGGTCGCCGCCCACAAAATAACTGATGTGGTCCTTGGTGTGAGCGGGTACGCCCTTGACCTGAAGAGAGTGCTGCATCAGTTTCAGCGTCTCACCATCCTGTAGTGGATGGGTGATACCTTCAAAAGGCGAATTTCGGGGGCCGTAAACCGGTACAGAAGCATGGTTGAGCAGTGTCTCAACCCCGCCGGTGTGATCGGCATGATGATGGGTGATCAGGATTGCTGCAAGGCTGTAATTGTTCGCTTCAAGCCATGCAAGAACCGGAGCGGCATCACCGGGATCGACCACGGCAACCTCGGCCGGCTGCTGAGGGCTGCGAAGCGCCCAAATATAGTTGTCATTGAAGGCAGGGATTGGATGAACGTCAAACATGTTAGGGATTCCTGCTTTTAGTTGTGAAGATACACAATGCCCAATGGGTGCAGGGCACTTAGGGTATAGATGACAACTAGGGTACTGTATACTTGAATGCGATGAAATCTTAGTCCGGCATGGGGCTCCAGCGGTATGAAGTTCAATGAGCAGCTACCCGTCGAGCAGTTAATTCCCCCGCTGTGCCAGTGGTTTGACACCCCGCTGGGGCAAGAGGTGGTTCAGGCAGAGCAGGCCTTGGCAGAATCGGTGTTGCCGACCCTGTTCGGTTATCACCTGCTGCAGGTGGGGTTGGATCATCGGCAAGTGTTATTTGATGCCAGTCCGGTATCGCGCAAGGTGATGCTGATGCCACAGATGCAACTGGGCGCTCAACCGCTCACCATCATTGCCGACCATGATGAGCTGCCGGTGTGCAGCAATGAGCTGGATGTCGTGATTTTGCACCATGCACTGGATTATGCCGCCAACCCGCACCAGGTGCTGCGAGAAGCCGCTCGTGTACTGCGTCCCGGTGGTTTTATGCTCAGCTTCAGTTTTAATCCGGCCAGCTACTGGGGGCTTTGGTCGAGGCTGAAACGACGTAATCTGCCCCCATGGGGTGGCCATCTAATCAGTCATGGTCGCCTGCATGATTGGCTTAGTCTGCTTGAAATGACTGAAGTCAGGGCGCAAACCGCCTGCCACCACCTGCCGTTGGAAAATCGGCTGTGGCGATGTCGCCTCAGCCTGTTCGAGCGCTTGAGTCGGCGTGTACCTGGGTGCAGTGGTGCTGTATTGATGGTGCTGGCGCGCAAGGATGTGGCAGGTATGACTCCGATCCGACCGGGCTGGAAACGCAGACGTTTGCTCAGTCTGCCCGTAGCTGAACCCAAGCCGACTGCCAGAGGAAAAAGTTTTTGAAAGAAGTAGAAGTATTTACAGATGGTGCCTGCAAGGGCAACCCTGGTCCTGGTGGCTGGGGCGCTCTGCTGCGTTATGGTGAGCAGGAAAAGGAGTTGTTTGGCGGTGCCAGGGATACCACCAACAACAGAATGGAGCTGCAGGCTGCCATCGAAGCGCTGGCAAGCCTTAAACGCCCCTGCAAGGTGGTGCTGACTACTGACTCACAGTATGTGCGCCAGGGCATTACCAGCTGGATGGCCGGTTGGAAGCGCAATGGCTGGAAAACGGCGTCGAAACAGCCAGTGAAAAACATTGACCTTTGGCAAGCACTTGATGAGCAAGTGGCGCGTCATGATATTGAATGGCGCTGGGTCAAAGGGCACAGTGGTCATCCTGAAAATGAAAGAGCCGACCAGCTGGCAAATCGTGGTGTAGAGGAGGTTGGCAGGGCGTGAGCGTACGGCAGATCATTCTGGATACCGAAACAACCGGTATCGACCCGGAGGCAGGGCACAACGTTATCGAAATCGGCTGTGTCGAGATGGTGCGACGAAAGCTGACCGGAAATACCTGGCACCAATACATCAAACCTGATCGTGAGGTGGAAGCCGAAGCGATTGAGGTGCATGGCATAACCAATGAATTTCTGGCTGACAAGCCACGGTTTGCCGAGCTTGCGCACGAGTTCCTTGAGTTTGTGCGCGGGGCTGAATTGATCATCCATAATGCAGCCTTTGATATCGGCTTCTTGAATACTGAATTGGCCAGAAACGGTATCAATGAGCGAGTGGATGAGATCTGCACCGTTATCGATACCCTTATGCTGGCGCGCAAGAAACATCCTGGGCAGCGCAACAGTCTGGATGCACTCTGTCGTCGCTATGGCATCGATAACTCCCACCGTGAACTGCACGGGGCGTTGCTTGACTCCGAGATTTTGGCCGATGTCTATCTGGTCCTGACGGGTGGGCAAACCAGCCTGCAACTGGGGCAGGGTGACAGCGAGGACGGTGAGGGTGAAGAGCCAATTCGGCGTATTGATGCCAGTGCCTTGGTGTTACCCATTGTCCGGGCCAACACCGATGAAATTGCACTCCATGAAGCGTTTCTTGATCTGTTGGACAAGAAAAGTGATGGGGCTGTCTGGCGCAATCTGAGCTGAGGGGGGCGTAATGGCAGATTCCATAACCGCCGAGCACTGGTTTCTTGCTCATGAGGGGCGGCTGTTACAACGCGATGATCAGATTATTTTCACGGCGGCAGACGTGGGTGATACGGACGTTCGTTATGGTGTTGATGATGGTTTCGGGCTTGCTGTTCTGGCTCAGCGTCCAGTGGGCCTGACGGCGGTTGACGGGTTACGTGGATTGCTGGCGCGGTCGGTTGATGAGGTAGAGTACGCACGTCTGGCGCGCGCATCCCAGCTGGCTACATGGCACGATCAGCACCGTTTCTGTGGCCGCTGTGGCGGCACTCTTCAAGCACACCCGCAAGATATGGCCCGGCAGTGTCCAGTCTGTAGTCTTGTTCAGTATCCGCGCATCTCGCCCTGTATCATTGTTCTGGTCACCCGGGGTGATCGCTGTCTGCTGGCTCATTCTGCACGTTTCCCTCCCGGCCGCTACAGCACTCTTGCCGGTTTTATTGAGGCCGGCGAAACCGCAGAAGCGGCGCTAAAGCGAGAAGTGTATGAAGAGGTGGGGATCAAGGTACATAACATCCGCTTTTTTGCCAGCCAGTCATGGCCTTTCCCCCATCAGTTGATGCTTGGTTTTTTTGCGGACCATCTAAGTGGTGAGCTGGTGCCGGATGGTGAAGAGATTCTGGAAGCTGGCTGGTTTGGAGTAGACGACCTGCCGGACCTGCCGCCGCCATTCAGTATCGCGCGCCAGTTGATCGACCATTTCTTCGCTGTCAAACATGACTCATCGACTGAATAATTTGCCCAGTCGAGTGGCGAGCATTACGTTGCCTTCAGCCCTCAATTGCCCTTTCATGAATGCCCCCATGCCATCCTGTTCGCCGCTGATGATGCGGATCAAGGTTGCCTCATCGAGATGCAGTACCAGGTTGGGGTCTTCATGCAGGCCATATTCGCTGGCGCACTCACCGTCACGGATATCAATATAGAAAGGCTTGGCATCGGTAAGCCGGAACTGAAATATGGCATTGAGGCCTGTTGCCTGATCGGGATTAAATTTCTGAGGCAACTTGTTGACAATGCGTTCAAGCGTGAGTGGCTGGGTCATGTTTAGGGTTGTCCTTGGCGGTGATACGGGCATGATAAAAGCTTTGTTTATGGTACAGTAGCCCCGGCTTTGAAGTGAACCCGTTAGCCCTGACCGGAGAGATAGATTGACAGCGTTTTTAGCCGAGTATGGCCTGTTTCTGGCCAAAACCCTGACCCTGATTATCGGGCTTCTGTTGTTTCTGGGCGGCCTTGCCGCATTGGTTGAGCGAAGAAAGGAACAGCGTGAAGGTCATATCGAGATCAAAAGCCTGAATGATCATCTCGAAGACATGAAAACCGATATCGAAGCGGCAGTGGTAGACGAAGCCCTGGCGCGCCAGCATGAGAAAGCGCGCCGCAAGCAGGAAAAGGCTGAAGCCAAGGCGCTGAAGAAAGCCCTGAAAAAGGGTGAAGAGCCCGAAAAACCGCGTAACCGTGTGTTTGTGCTTGATTTCGATGGTGACATGCATGCCTCTGATGTCGATCGTTTGAGGGAAGAGGTGACGGCTGTCCTGACAATCGCCGATGCTGATGACGAAGTGGTCGTCCGGCTTGAGAGCCCGGGCGGGCTTGTACATGCTTATGGTCTGGCCAGCTCACAGTTGGAGCGGTTCCGGGCTGGCAATATTCGTCTGACGGTATGCGTTGACCGTGTGGCGGCCAGTGGTGGCTATATGATGGCCTGTATTGCCGACCATCTTGTGGCTGCGCCTTTTGCGGTTATTGGCTCAATTGGGGTGGTTGCGCAGCTGCCCAACTTCCATCGCCTGCTGAAAAAACATGAAGTGGACTATGAAGTGCTGACCGCGGGTGAGTACAAGCGGACGCTCACTGTTTTCGGCGAAAACACCGAAAAAGGTCGTGAGAAATTCATCGAGGAGCTGGAAGATACCCACTCTCTGTTCAAGTCATTTGTTCGTGAATACCGTCCGCAGCTGGATCTGGACAAGGTTGCGACGGGTGAAGTGTGGTTTGGTCGCAGGGCACTGGATGAAAAGCTCGTTGACGCAATCAGCACAAGCGACGACTATCTGTTTAAACTGTGTCAGGATTGCGACGTGTATGAGTTGCACTATGAGGTCAGGCGTGGTTTACAGGAACGGCTAGGGCAACTGGCGGTATCGACATCTGACAGCCTATTGCTGCGCTGGTGGCAACGCCTGAATACCAGCCGTCTGCTGTCACGCTGACAGAATCGATTTTTGAATACTTGATGTTGTATGGGATCGTGAGTTGAGATGAGATGGAGATCGTTAATGGATCGGCCGGAGGATCTGCAAATGTATGACACCTCTGATACGGCTGGGCGGATCATTCAGGCCGCAGAGAAACTGTTCTCCGAACAGGGCTTCAAGGAAACCACCATGCGTCAGATTACGGGGCTTGCTGAAGTCAATCTTGCAGCGGTCAATTATCACTTTGGCTCCAAGTTCGGACTGATTCGCTCTGTTGCCGAACGCTCGCTGTCACCATTGTGCGAACAAGTCGATAAAGGGCTGGTGCAGCTTAATGTGGCAGATGCCACCCCAGGTCTTGATCAGTTGCTTCAGTTGATGGCTCAGGCTCTGGTGCATGTGCATGGTCAAAACCAGAATGCCCTTTCGGTACTGATGCGATTGCTGGATCAGGCCTATCTGCCCAGTCAACATGATCTTCAGGCTTTCCTGCGTGAGCGCTACGGGGCGCGTTTTGATCGTTATCTGCAGTATTTCAAGGCGGACGCAGCGCCGCTGGACGAGCGTGAATTCTTCTGGCGTCTCCATTTTCTGCTTGGTTCGGTGATTTTTACCCTGTCCAACATGCACACACTGAGTGCGCTTGAGCAGCAGGGGGAAGCCACTGAAGTGAAGCTGGAGCAGATTCTGGCTCGAATGATTCCGGTAATTTCAGCCGGAATGAAGGCGCCTGTCCGCAACGGAACCCACTGATGCAGGTTAGGCTGCGGGTTTCACTGAAGCGGCAGCAGCTGTTTGTGCTTACCGAAAAGGGTGAGTACAGCTACCCGGTGTCAACGGCGAAAGCCGGAGCCGGTGAGCGCAACGGCAGTGGCTGTACGCCGCGTGGCAGGCACTTCATTCGTGCCTGCATCGGCTCTGACCAACCCCTGGGGGCTGTATTTGTCGGTCGCCGACCAACGGGCGAGATCTATTCTGACAATCTGGCAGCTTCTCATCCCGAACGCGATTGGATATTGACCCGAATTCTTTGGCTTTGTGGCCGTGAACCCGGCTTTAACAGAGGGGGAGAGGTCGATACCCAGCGGCGGTATATCTATATTCATGGCACCCCGGATACGGAACCCATGGGCACGCCCTTGTCTCATGGTTGTATACGGATGCGAAACACGGACCTGCTGGAGCTGTTTGAACAGGTCTCTCCCGGCACTGATATTCTGATAGAAGAGTAGATCATGACCACTGGCGTTCTGATGCTTGATATTGAGGGGACTGCACTGAATGCAGTTGAAACCGAACAGATCAAGAGTCCCCAGGTAGGCGGACTGATTCTGTTCAGCCGCAACTATGAAAATCCCGACCAGCTCAAATCACTGATGACATCCATTCGTGCCTTGCGGGCAGACCTGCTGGTGGCGGTTGATCAGGAGGGGGGGCGTGTCCAGCGTTTCCGTGAAGGCTTTACTCGTTTGCCGCCCATGGCTGCCTTGGGCCGTCGCTGGCTACAGAACCCGCATCATGCGATCGCCTGTGCCCATGAACTTGGCTGGTTGATGGCGACAGAGCTTCGCCGGTTTGATATCGATATCAGCTTTGCCCCGGTGCTGGATCTGGACTGGGGTCAGAGCAGTGTTATTGGAGACCGCGCCTTCGGTGCTGATCCTGAGGTGGTTATCCAGCTGGCCGGTGGTGTTATGGCCGGTATGCATGAAGCCGGGATGGCCGCGACCGGCAAGCATTTTCCGGGCCATGGCTGGGTACAGGCCGACTCGCACCTTGAGCTGCCGATTGATGAACGCAGCATGGCCGAAATCGAAGAGCAGGATCTGCGGCCATTTGACGCATTGATCCGACGCGGGCTTGATGGCGTAATGCCGGCACACGTTGTGTACAGTCAGGTTTGCTCGGCTCCGGCGGGCTTTTCCAGTTATTGGCTGCAGCAGGTTCTGCGCCAGCGGTTGCACTTTGATGGTGTGATTTTCAGTGACGATCTTAGTATGGAGGGGGCCAGCCAAGCCGGCAGCTATGCAGAACGCTGTGATCGTGCACTGGCAGCCGGTTGTGACATGGTACTGGTCTGTAATCATCCTGACGGTGCAGGACAGGTTCTGGAACATCTGCAGGCTGGTTCGGTTGCTGCTTCACATCGCCTGGCCAGGATGCGCGCACGCCCTGCGCGGATTCCAGATTCTGATCGGCTGAATGAAAGCCGCCAGTTGGCGGCAGAGTTACTCAAGGAGATCTGATGCTTGAACAGCTGCTGAAACCGCTGCTGGCTCCTCTGTTCAAACAGTGGCCCGTACTGGAGGACTACGGCTGGCAGGTGGCTGCTGCAACAGTTGTGGTTCTGGTCTGGCTGTTAACCATCGTATTCAACTGGGTGATGGGGCGCTTGATTCACCATTTGAGTCAGAAAGCCCCTGCCTGGGATGATTTGCTCTTGAAGTCGATCAGAACACCGCTGCGTATTCTGATTTGGGTCATTGGTGTATCCCTGTTGCTGGAAATTTTCAGCCGAAACGGTCTGCCGGTCAGCACCGAAGTAGGCGGTGACCTGCGTCGACTTGGGGTTATCATTCTCCTGGCCTGGGGAGTGATTCGTTTTATCAAGGCAGGGGAAAAGTACCTGACAACGCCCGTTGCCGGCCGTAAACAGGTGGATCGCACAACCGCCGATGCTGTTGCCAAGCTGCTGCGACTGGTTGTGTTCATTCTTGCTGGGCTAACGGTACTGCAATCTTCAGGTGTCAGTATTTCCGGCATCCTGGCATTTGGCGGTATCGGCGGTATCGCGGTAGGCTTCGCTGCCAAGGATCTACTGGCCAACTTTTTCGGTGGCCTGATGATTTATATGGATCGCCCGTTTCGAGTAGGTGACTGGGTGCGCTCCCCCGATAAGGAGATAGAAGGGACCGTCGAGTACATCGGCTGGCGCCTGACTCGCATCCGGACCTTTGATCAAAGGCCCCTGTACGTCCCAAACGCAACCTTTACCAGCATCTCGGTAGAAAACCCCTCACGGATGCGCAACAGACGTATTTTTGAGCATGTGGGGGTCCGCTATGATGATGCAGACAAGGTCAGGGCAATCATTGATGACGTACGCGAGATGATTCGCAATCATCCGGAAATCGATACGCGTCAGACGATCATTGTTCAGTTGAATCGCTTTGGGCCATCCTCTCTCGACTTTATGGTGTATACCTTCACCAAAACCACACAATGGGTTAAGTATCACGAAATCAAACAGGATGTGATGTTGAAAATAGCGGATATTATTTTCAGTCACGGAGCTGAGTTTGCCTTCCCGACTCAGACCATCCATCTCGCGGCAGGCGAGCCGGAGTTGCCGGAACCTGTATCTCAACGGCCGACCGAAGCGGGGCAGCAGGCATGAGCCGCTTGCAGGAGCGGGAGCAAAAGCGCTGGTTACAGCAGCTTGGCAAACAGGAAAAACGCTGGGTCTGGCTGAGTGTGGCAGCAGGGATTGGTATCGGTCTGATGCTGGTTGTTCAGGCCCACCTGCTGGCCAGAGTTGTCGATGGCACCCTGTTCAGCGGGCAGTCTCTGGCACAACACACGCCATTGCTGTTGATGTTGTTGGCGGCACTGTTGCTGAGAGCTCTGCTGGGTGTTGTAAAGGAGTGGGCTGGACAGCAGGCATCGATTCGGATCAGGCGAAGCCTGCGAGGATTGCTGCTTAATCATATCAATCGGCTGGGACCCGCCTATACGGGTGATCAGCGCAGCGGCGAACTGAGCAGCATTCTGCTTGAGCAGGTTGAAGCGCTGGATGGTTTTTTTGCCCGCTATTTGCCACAAATGGCGTTGGCGGCAATGTTGCCGCTGGTCATACTTGCCTTCATATTCCCGGTAAACTGGGCGGCAGGGCTGATTTTCCTGATTACGGCACCCTTGGTGCCGCTCTTCATGGCGCTGGTCGGAACCCGTGCAGCTGAAGCCAACCGACGTAACTTCGCTGCGCTGTCGCAACTGGGGTCCCACTTTCTTGATGTCGTACAGGGTATCGTTACGCTGAAACTGTTTGATCGCAGTCGAGCCCAGGTGGAGGTGATCGAGGCTGGGGCTGATGAGTTTCGTCAACGTACGATGCAGGTGCTTCGATTGGCATTCTTGTCGTCGGCTGTGCTTGAATTCTTCGCCTCCATATCTATTGCCGTAGTCGCGGTTTATTTGGGTTTCAGCTTTCTTGGCCACCTGGACTTTGGTTACTGGGACTCGCCAGTCAACCTCTACCAGGGGTTGTTTATACTGCTGCTGGCGCCGGAGTTTTACCTTCCTTTACGAGAACTGGGTACGCATTACCACGCGCGACAGGAGGCAGTGGCTGCCGCCGACAAGCTGCGTGAGCTGCTGGAGGCGACACCAAAGGCGATAGCCGGGCAGGGAGCGGGGTTGGATGCAACTGTCCATCAGATCAACCTTGAGGGTGCGGGATTGACTTACCCCGGGCGCCAGACACCGGTATTTACGGGCGTGAATCTGACGCTTCAGCGAGGCCGAATTGTTGCACTGGTGGGCCCAAGTGGTGCGGGCAAGTCATCCCTGCTGCAAGTACTTCTGGGATTTCGTCAACTCAGCGAAGGTCAGGTTAAGGTTAATCAGACACCGCTGGATATGGTAGGCAGTTATGCCTGGCTGGAACAGGTTGCCTGGGTCAGCCAGCACACAACACTGTTTCCGGGCAGTCTGCGCGATAACTTGCTGTTGGCGGCCCCCGAAGCCAGCGAGCATGCTCTGTATTTGGCACTGGAACAAGCCAATGCGCTGGAATTTGTACAGCGCCTTCCTGACGGTCTGGATACGACTGTGGGAGAGCTGGGGAGTGGTTTTTCCGGCGGACAAATTCAGCGCCTGGCGCTGGCGCGAGCCTTTCTTAAGGATGCGCCAGTGTTGTTGCTGGATGAGCCTACTGCAAACCTTGACCGAGACAGTGAGCAACTGGTGCTGGAGTCTCTGCAGACGCTGTGTGCAGGCAGGCTGGTACTGATGCTGACACATCGGCGCTCCTCCATGCTGCGGGCGGATGAGGTATGGCAGCTTGAGAACGGGCAACTGAATCTCTTGAATACAGACGCACCCGAAGCCGGAGGCGCGACATGAAAGAATTGCGTCCATTCGTTGGGCTGATGCGACCACACCTGAACTGGGTCCTGCTTGGTACTTTGCTGGGCCTGGTCACGTTGCTGGCCAGTATTGGTTTGATGACTCTGTCTGGCTGGTTCATTTCGGCAGCGGCTCTGGCTGGCATCAGTGCGGTCACAGCCCAGCAGTTCAACTACTTTACGCCGGGGGCTGGCGTGCGAGGTTTTGCCATCGCCAGAACAGTTGGGCGCTATTTTGAGCGGGTCACAACCCACGAAGCAACCTTTCGTCTGCTGGCCGATCTGCGCAGCTGGTTCTATCGTTGCCTTGAGCCGCTTGGCCCTGCTCGGTTGCAGCAGTTTCGTTCCGCTGACCTTTTGAACCGTCTTATCGCTGATGTAAATGCGCTGGATAACCTGTATCTGCGTGTACTGGCTCCCAGCGTACTTGCGTTACTGGTGTCGGCACTGGTATTGGGTTTTCTGGCACTGTACAGCCCTGGGATAGCGTTGCTGACAGCTGTGGGGTTGTTGCTGGCAGGGGTGATCACGCCACTGCTGGCACACTTGTCAGCACGTCATGTGGGCGAGCAGCAGGTAGTGGCGACCGCTCGCCTGCGTCAACGGCTGATAGGATTGGTACAGGGGCTGGCCGACCTGTACATCTATGGCGGTGTTCAGCGAGCGATTGATGCTACCGCTGCCGAGGAGGCGCGGCTGCAGAAAACCCAGCTGCGCATGGCGCTGCTGACGGGGCTGATGACGGCGCTGATCGTATTTATTGGTGGTACAACTGGCTTGCTGGCTTTGGCCATGGGTATTGAGCGCGTATACGATGGCAGGCTAGAACCTGCTCAGCTGGCTATGGTGCTGTTCTGTGTGTTGGCTGTGTTCGAAGTTGTGGCGCCACTATCTCTGGCATATCAGTATCTTGGCAAGACTCGCCGTGCGGCTGCACGCCTGCAGGAAGTTGCTGCAACCGAGCCGCTGATCCACTATCCGCCAGACGATGAGGCTCCAGTGTCGCAGCCCGGCAGCTTCAGTTTTGATCAGGTATATTTCCATTACAATCGTTCTTCATCAGCGGTACTTGAGAGATTCTCACTGCAGGTATCGGCCGGAGAAAAAATACTGCTGCTGGGACATACCGGCAGCGGCAAGAGTACACTCATCAGCTTGCTGGCTCGATTCCATGATCCGCAACAGGGGCGTGTGTTGTTGGGTGGTCAGCCGGTTGCCTGCTACAGCGAATCAACCCTGAGAGCTCAGATGAGTGTGCTATCACAACCGGTTCAGCTATTTGCCGGTACTGTCGCAGATAACCTTGCCCTGGCCAATGTGAGTGCGGATGAGGCCGATATGGCATCGGTATTGGCAGCTGTGCGACTGGATATGGAATTGGGCGAAGAGCCTCTTGCATACTCGATAGGCGAATCTGGCAGCCGCCTTTCCGGGGGGCAGCGCAAGCGGCTGGCACTGGCAAGGGCGCTATTGCGTGACGCCCCCATCCTGCTGCTTGATGAGCCAACCGAGGGGCTTGATGCCGCAACGGAAGCGGCCGTTGTGGAGAATGTGTTGCGGCTTTACCCCGAGCGAACACTGGTAATGATCAGTCACCATCTGCAAACGGCAGCGTTGTTCGATCGTGTTGTGATAATGGACAAGGGGCAGGTGATTGAGGAGGGATCGCCACAGGCGTTGGCGGCTATCCCCGACAGCCGCTTCCGTCAGCTAAATGCAGTTTGAAAGCCTGTTAAGCCGATTCAGTTACCGACAGGACGAATGATCAAAAGCACGCCCATATGCGGGTGATCAATGTAATGTATCTCGTTGGAGCGCATGCGGCGGGCATCCTGCAGTAGCCATGCAGCAGGGCTATAGCGGTCGCTGCTGTCGGTTTCAGACAGTGTCTGCTGCATCGATCCGTGGCTGCTTAGTTGCAAGCTTGGCTGAGCGTGCAGAAAGCGATTGCGGTAGATGCTGATTGAACCGTCTAGCTCGTAGCCTTCAGTACTGGCTTTGATGCGCACGGGTCGTGCCTGGCTTTTGCTGCCAATGGATTGTAGCCATCCGCTGTGATACAGCACTTTGTACTCGCTGCTGCGGGCCAGACGGCTGGCATCTGCACTCAAACGCAGATCGTTGCGTGGCAGCTCCTCAAAGGCCTGTAGAGGGTAGCCGTCCCAGCTGCGTGGGAATACGGCACCACTGACGTCGGCAGGTGCGATATCCGGCCAATATTCCTCGTTCACACCGATTCCGTTTTGATTGGCAAACACCAGCATTTCGACCTTGTACAGGTTGGCGGCGCTGGCCATTGCCGTCAGGCTTGAAAGGGTTACCAGTGTCAGGGTGCGTTGCAGTAAACCGGGCATAGGATTACTCTTTTTCTTTGGGTGACAGTTGGGTGAGCAGTGACTCGACCGCTTCAAAGCGGGACGCGACCTTTTCCATGGGTTGAGTAAACCGCAATACGCTGGCACCGTCCAGACGGAAGCGCTGAGGTTGGCGCTGAATCATGGTGATCAGTGTCAGTGGATCGATGTTCGGCTCGGCTTCAAACTCGATGCGACCGGCCTTGTCGCCGGCATCAAGCTTGACGATGCCCAGGGCTTCCGCTTTCAGTTTGAGATGCGTCAGTCTCATCAGGTTGCGGGTCGGTTCGGGCAGCAGGCCAAAGCGATCAATCATTTCAACCTGCAGTTCATCAAGTGCGTTGGCATCAGCAGCATTGGCGATGCGTTTGTAGATGATCAGTCGATTATGTACGTCCGGCAGATAGTCATCCGGAATCAGTGCGGGCAGGTGCAGGTTGATCTCGCAGCCATGATGCAGGGGCTTGTCCAGATCAGGAGTCTTGCCCTCGCGGATCGCCTTGATCGCCTGATCCAGCATTTCCATATACAGACCGAAGCCAACGCTTTGCATCTGACCGCTTTGCTCTTCGCCCAGCAGCTCGCCCGCACCGCGGATCTCCAGGTCATGGGTGGCAAGGGTAAAACCGGCTCCAAGGGTGTTGGCCTCGCTGATCGCTTCCAGTCGTTTGATCGCATCCTGTGTTATGGCCCGAACGGGCGGTGTCAACAGATAGGCGTAGGCCTGATGGTGAGAGCGGCCCACACGACCCCGCAGCTGATGCAGCTGGGCCAGGCCGAATTTGTCGGCGCGATCAATGATAATGGTGTTGGCACTGGGTACATCAATGCCGGTTTCAATGATGGTGGTGCAGACCAGTACGTTAAAGCGCTTGTGATAAAAGTCGCTCATGACCTGCTCCAGCTCACGCTCGCGCATCTGACCATGGCCAATGGCCACCCTTGCTTCCGGTACCAGAGCCGTTATCTCCTCGGCAACCTTCTCGATCGTCTTGACCTCGTTGTGGAGGTAGTACACCTGGCCGCCACGCAGCAGCTCACGCAGGATCGCTTCCTTCACCATGGGCGCATCATTCTGGCGCACAAAGGTTTTGACCGACAGGCGGCGGGCTGGCGGGGTGGCAATAATCGACAAATCACGGATACCGGACATGGCCATGTTAAGCGTTCGTGGAATCGGGGTTGCCGTCAGGGTCAGAATATCGACTTCTGAACGCAGCGATTTGAGTCGCTCTTTTTGTTGGACGCCAAAGCGGTGTTCTTCATCAATAATCAACAGTCCCAGATCACTGAAACGGATATCCCCCTGCAGCAGTTTATGCGTGCCGATCAGGATGTCGACCTTGCCCTCGCTGAGTGCGAGAAGAGTGGCCTGTTGTTGTTTGGCGCTTTTGAAGCGCGAAATCAGCTCCACTTCAACGGGCCAATCGGCAAAACGGTCACGGAAGTTTTCAAAATGCTGTTGTGCCAGCAGCGTGGTGGGTACCAGTACGGCGACCTGCTTGCCACTCTGTACCGCGATAAAGGCCGCGCGCATGGCAACCTCAGTCTTGCCGAAGCCGACGTCGCCACACACCAGCCGATCCATGGGCGCCGCAGCGCGCATGTCACCTACCACTGCATTAATGGTATTGGCTTGGTCCGGGGTTTCCTCAAATGGGAAACTGGCTGCAAAGCGCGCATATTCAGCCTCGCTGCAATCAAAACTGAACCCCTTGCGTGCAGCACGGCGTGCATAGATGTCGAGCAGCTCGGCAGCAGAGTCACGAACCTTTTCGGCTGCCTTACGCCGTGCCTTGCTCCACTGCTCTGTCCCCAATCGGTGCAATGGGGCTGATTCGTCGCTGGCACCGGAGTACCGACCGATCAGATGTAGTGAGGATACAGGCACATACAGTTTGGCCTCATCGGCATATTCAAGCACCAGAAATTCGGCAGGCTGTTGATCGACACTAATGGTTTGCATGCCCTGATAGCGGCCAACACCATGATCAAGGTGCACTACCGGTGCACCGATGGTCAGTTCGGACAGGTGGCGAATGGCCTGATCCGAGTCGATCTGCTGTTTTTCACGCCGACGACGTTGAAATACCTGGCGTCCGAATAGCTGTGTCTCTGTGATCAGCTGCAGCTGGCCTGGTATGAACAGTCCACGCTCCAGTGCGAAGGTGGTGATGGCCAGGTTGGGCCTTTGTGAGATGAAATCCGACCAGTTATCACACTCAGCAAGATCAAGTCCGGCCTTGCGTGCATGTTCCAGCAAGGCCTCACGGCGACCGGCTGACTCCGCACAGATCAGGATCGGCGTAGTGTCATGCTCTCGATACGCCTGAAGAGAGGCCAGCGGTGTCTGGCGGTCATCCGTGCTGAAGTCGGGCAGGTCGACACAGGGCAGGTTGTCACGGCCAGGCTTGAGCTCTTCCGCCTCTTCATTGAGACGGATGACGGGGCGTTGTCGGAGAGTGCTGAAAAGCTCTTCAGCTGAAAGAAACAGCTCTTCAGGGGAAAGTATCGGGCGCTGCAGGTCACCTCGGCGTTCATCGTGGCGTTGGCGTACATCATGGTAGAAATGCTCGGCTGCCGAGTTGAGTTGTCGGTCATGAAGAATCAGGGTGTTTTCGGGCAGATAGTCAAACAGGGTTGCTGACTGTTCGAAAAAGAGTGGGGCGTAGTATTCGATACCCGGCGGCGTCAGTCCGCTGGATACATCCTGGTATATGGGGCAGCGGGTGTGATCCACATCAAAGCGTTCACGCCAGCGCTGCTTGAAGCGGGTGATGGCATCTTGATGAAACGGGAACTCTTTTGCAGGCAACAGTCTTACCCGATCCACCTTGTCGATGGAGCGTTGGCTTTCCGGGTCAAATGTTCGGATGGTGTCAATTTCATCATCGAACAGGTCGATGCGCAGCGGCAACTCAGATCCCATGGGATACAGGTCGATAATTGCGCCGCGGATGGCAAATTCACCATGCTCATAGACAGTATCTACGGCAGTGTAGCCGGCGTCCGTGAAGCGTTGGCGCAAGGCGATGCTGTCGAGTTTCTGTCCAGGCTCAAGAAACAGAGCGCTGGCGGTAATGAAGCTCAGTGGGGGAAGGCGGTGCATCAGTGTGCTGATCGGCAGAATAAGTACACCGTGTTTCTGTTCGGGGAGTTGATGCAATGTCTGGATGCGTGTGGAAATAATGTCCTGATGCGGTGAAAAACTGTCATAGGGCAGAATCTCCCAGTCGGGCAGCAAGCGCACTGGCAGTTGGTCACAACTGTAGAACCTGACCTCATTCTGCAGCCGCTCCGCGCTTTCCATATCTTGACAGATCAGCAGCATCAAGCCGTTATGACGGCAAGCGATCTGCTGTGTCAACAGGCCGGTGGCACTGCCCTGTACCTGACCCAGACGGCGGATGTCACCGGGGCCCTTGGGTAATGGAAAGTTGAATTCGACCGCCAATGCTGTCTCTCCCTTCAGGTTGTAAAGGCGAGCAGTTTAACCGTTGAAACTGCAAAACGCAGCCTCACGACAGCAAGGGGACCAAAGTCTAGCCTTGTCAGGTTTGCCCCGACCGTGTGAAAAGAGGATAATGCGCGCACCCAAATTGAGCGTTGACAATTTCGGAGTTACCCCGTGAGCCAAGAACTGATTTTTGCAGACTGGAAAGCCCGTGAAGCGATCGCGGAAGCGATGGTGCCGCTGGTGGGTCGTCTGTATCGTGACCGAAACGTAGAGATCTCTGTCTATGGTCGTCTGATCGTCAAGCGGTCTGTGATCAATATTCTCAAGGCACATCGTTTTGTGCGCCAGCTGGAAGCTGAAGAGCTGTCCGTAGTGGATACCTTCCCGGTACTGGAAGCCGTGGCCGAAATGGATGTGACCAATGCTCACATCGATATTGGCAAACTGGCGGTAAAATTCCGCAACGAAGGTAATGGCCGCACCCTGCAGGCCTTCCTTGCTGATGAACTGGCCGACGCTTCTACCGAGCCGGCTGAAGCGCACGAATCGACCGATGTTGTATTGTACGGCTTTGGCCGTATCGGTCGCCTGTTGGCGCGTCTGATGCTGGATCGTGCTGGCGGTGGCCATTCCCTGCGCCTGCGTGCCATTGTTGTACGCAAGGGTAACGCCGATAACGATCTTGAGAAACGTGCCAGTCTTCTGCGTCGTGACTCGGTTCACGGCTCCTTCAAGGGCACCATCCAGATCGATGAAGAAAGCAATGCGATCATCGCTAACGGTAATTACATTAAGGTGATTTTTGCCAATGGTCCGGACCAGGTTGACTATACCCAGTACGGCATCAAGAACGCGCTGGTGATCGACAACACCGGCAAGTGGCGCGATGAGGCAGGCTTGTCACTGCACCTGCAGTCCAAGGGTGTCGCGCGTGCGCTGTTGACGGCGCCGGGCAAGGGCGTCAAGAACATTGTTATGGGTGTTAACCATAACGATATCAATGATGATGACCGTGTTCTGTCCGCTGCCTCCTGTACCACAAACGCTATCGTGCCGGTACTGAAAGCGGTTAACGATCAGTTTGGTGTCGTGAATGGACATGTTGAAACTGTGCATTCCTACACCAATGACCAGAACCTGATCGACAACTACCACAAGGGTGATCGCCGTGGTCGTGCGGCTGCGCTGAACATGGTTCTGACCGAGACCGGTGCTGCCAAAGCCGTTGCCAAGGCGCTGCCGGAGCTGGAAGGCAAGTTGACCGGTAATGCGATCCGCGTGCCGACGCCGAACGTGTCAATGGCGATCCTGAACCTGAACCTGGAAAAGCCCACCGACAAGGAAGAGTTGAATGCCTTCCTGCGCGATGCGGCACTGCACTCTGATCTGCAAAAGCAGATCGACTACAGCAACTCGCCGGAAGCGGTTTCCAGCGACTTTGTAGGATCGCGTGCGGCGGGTGTGGTTGATGCTCTTGCCACCATCGTGGATGGTAATCGTTGCGTACTGTACGTATGGTATGACAACGAATTTGGTTACAGCTGTCAGGTAGTTCGCATGGCACAGCATCTGGCCAAGTGCACTTTGCAGGCGTTCCCGAAAAACAGCAAGTAAGTATCTGTTTGCCTGTACTGTTGAAAAGGGCTGCCCGTATTGGGTGGCCTTTTTTTGTTTCTGAAATCATATATTCTTAAATAGAATATATGTATTCCTATACGGTCTATTTGTATATACCTTTTTATTACTCTGTTCCAGCTCAGGAAATCAGTGGCTTGTAGAAAAACGACAAGGGTGTCGGTTATACTTGTGCGGATTTTTAGGTGGGAATCCTGCGTCTGTTTCCCGGCACGGAAGGCTGGTTTTATTTTGGCTGACCGCGTTTGGGCGGGGGCGTGATCTCCTGAATATTTTTGATAGTTGGGTGAGACGAATGATCAAGATCAATAAGGGTCTGGATCTACCGATTGCAGGTGCGCCCGAGCAGACCATCAGTGATGGTCCCGCTGTACGCACTGTGGCTCTCCTTGGCCAGGATTATGTCGGCATGAAGCCGTCAATGAAGGTCAAAGAGGGTGACCGGGTGAAACTCGGTCAGGTGATCTTTACCGATAAAAAAACAGAAGGGGTCCAGTACACGGCTCCGGGAGCAGGGGTGGTCCGCGCGATCAACCGTGGCGAGCGTCGTGTACTGCAGTCCGTGGTCATCGAATTGGACGAGCAGGAAGAAGCGGTTGAATTTACTCGCTATGCTGCCGCCGAACTGGGTAATCTGACCCAAGAGCAGATTGAAGAAAACCTGCAGGCGTCCGGGCTCTGGACTGCGCTGCGGACTCGTCCCTTCAGTCGCGTGCCACAGGTCGGTACCACGCCTCACTCCATCTTCGTTACCGCGATCGATACCAATCCGTTGGCAGCCAGTCCTGAGCTGATCATCAATGAACAGGCTGACGCATTTACCAACGGCCTCAAGCTGCTGACCTGTCTCAGCGGTGGCAAGGTGTATCTCTGCAAGGCTGCCGGCGCCAACGTGCCGACAGCGGATGGTGTTGATGTGGCCGAGTTCGCAGGCAAGCATCCTGCTGGAAATGCCGGTACACATATACACTTCCTGGACCCGGTGTCGCAGCAGAAAACAGTCTGGACCATCGGTTATCAGGACGTGATCGCATTTGGACGCCTGTTTACTGAAGGTCGTCTGCCGGTCGAGCGTGTTGTTGCGTTGGCAGGTCCTCAGGTTGAGAAGCCGCAGCTTGTGCGCACTCGTATTGGGGCTTCTACCGAGGAATTGATCGCCGGTCGGTTACTGCCAGGCAAAAACCGTGTTATCAGCGGCTCTGTCTGGAACGGCCGTGCAGCACTGGGACCTCATGCCTTTTTGAGCCGTTATGCCAATCAGGTGAGCGTGCTGCTGGAAGGTGACAAGCGCGAGTTTATGGGCTGGATCGCCCCTGGCAGCAATAAGTACTCTGTCTTGAACATGTTTGCGTCCGTGCTTTCACCGGGCAAGAAATTCAACTTCACCACAACGACAAATGGATCCGAGCGGGCGATGATCCCCGTAGGTCAGTTTGAAACGTTGATGCCGCTGGATATCCTGCCGACTCAGTTGCTGCGTGCACTGGTGACCGGCGATATCGTGACCGCGATGCAGCTCGGTTGTCTTGAGCTGGATGAAGAGGACCTCGCACTGTGCACGTTTGCGTGCCCTGGTAAGTACGAGTACGGTCCGATTCTTCGCGACAACCTGACGCGCATCGAGAAAGAGGCGTAAGAGAGGCTGGTCATGAGTTTAAGAACCGTTCTGGATAAAATGGAGCCGCATTTCCATAAAGGCGGCAAATACGAAAACTGGTACGCCCTGTATGAAGCAGTGGATACCATTTTCTATACACCCGGCCAGGTCACCAAAAACGCCGCTCATGTACGTGATGGTGTTGACCTGAAGCGCATCATGATTCTGGTGTGGCTTTGTACTTTCCCGGCGATCTTCTTCGGGATGTACAACATAGGCCTGCAGGCCAATACCGCCATGGCGGATTTGGGCCTGACCGAGTCTACCGGCTGGCGTGGTGCGCTGGCTGCATCACTGACCGGGTTCAGCCCGGACAGCGTGTGGGACAACATCATTCACGGTGCTGTCTACTGGCTACCGATTTATGCAGTGACATTTATTGTTGGTGGCTTCTGGGAAGTGCTGTTTGCCATGAAGCGCGGGCATGAAGTGAACGAAGGCTTCTTCGTGACCTCCATCCTGTTCTCACTGATTCTGCCGCCGACCATCCCGCTGTGGCAGGTTGCACTGGGTATCAGCTTCGGTGTGGTGATCGGTAAGGAAGTATTCGGCGGTACCGGCAAAAACTTCCTCAACCCGGCGTTGACCGGTCGTGCATTCCTCTTCTTTGCCTATCCGGCGCAGATGTCAGGTGATGCGATCTGGACCGCTGTTGACGGCTTCTCTGGAGCAACCCCGCTGGGTCTGGCTGCCATGGGCGGCGTTGAAGCGATTCTGGCTGCGAACGTAACCTGGTTCGATGCTTTCATCGGTACCATTCAAGGCTCGGTGGGTGAAACTTCCACTCTGGCGATTCTAATCGGTGGTGCGGTTATCCTGTTTGCCCGGATTGCGGCTTGGCGAATCGTTGCGGGCGTATTCCTTGGCATGGTGGCCACGTCCACGCTGTTCAACCTGATCGGCTCCGATACCAACCCGATGTTCAACATGCCGTTCTATTGGCACTTGGTTCTGGGTGGCTTCGCTTTCGGTATGATTTTCATGGCGACCGACCCCGTGTCTGCATCCATGACCAACACCGGCAAGTGGTTCTTCGGCGCGCTGATCGGTGTGATGGTAGTGCTGATCCGTGTGGCCAACCCGGCGTTCCCGGAAGGTATGATGCTGGCCATTCTGTTTGCCAACCTGTTTGCACCGCTGATCGACAACTTCGTTGTCCAGGCGAACATTAAGCGGAGGATGAAGCGTAATGTCGGCTAATAACGATACTATGGGTAAAACCCTGCTGGTCACCATCCTGCTGTGTGTTATCTGCTCGGTAGTGGTGTCGGCGGCGGCGGTAATCCTCAAGCCCAAGCAGGTTGCCAACAAAGAACTGGACCGCAAGAGCAACATTCTTGCTGCGGCCGGTATCAGTGATCCTGCCAAGAGCGTTGACGAGCTGTTCCAGCAAATCACGACCAAATATGTTGATCTGGAAACCGGCAAGTTCGTTGATGTTGCGTCCAGTTATGACGAAACCAAGGCTGCAAAGGATCCTGCGCAGAACATTCGTCTGAGCCGTGATGAAGATCAGGCCGGTATCAAGACCATTGCGCGTGTGCAACCGGTCTACCTGGTTGAAAGTGCCAACGGCGCTGTCGAGAAGGTAGTCCTGCCGGTTCATGGCAAGGGTCTTTGGTCCACCCTTTACGGATTCCTGGCGCTGGAAGGCGATCTGAACACCGTGGTAGGACTTGGCTTCTACTCGCACGCCGAGACCCCGGGGCTGGGTGGCGAAGTCGACAATCCTGCCTGGAAAGCGCTATGGCCGGGTAAGGAAGTCTACGGTGAAGACAAGATGGATCCGAAAATCCAGCTGATCAAGGGCAGTGTTGACGCTTCTACAGCCGATGCCGAGCACAAGATCGACGGTCTGTCTGGGGCTACGCTGACCGGCAACGGTGTCACCAACCTGGTTCAGTTCTGGATGGGCGAGAATGGCTACGCGCCGTTCCTGAACAACCTGCGTGCAGGGGAGGCTTAATCCATGTCCAAGACTAAAGACGTTCTGGTAACGCCAATTTTCAAGAACAACCCGATCGCTCTGCAGATTCTGGGTGTATGTTCTGCGCTGGCGGTTACCTCCAACATGGCGACGGCGCTGGTCATGACCCTGGCGGTTATGGTGGTAACGGCGTTCTCGAACTTTTTCGTATCGCTGATCCGTAACCACATTCCGGGCAGTATCCGCATCATCGTGCAGATGACCATTATTGCCTCGCTGGTAATCGTAGTAGACCAGTTCCTGAAGGCCTTTGCTTACGAGATCTCCAAGCAGCTGTCGGTATTCGTTGGTCTGATTATCACCAACTGTATCGTGATGGGTCGCGCTGAAGCCTATGCGATGAAAAATCCGCCGATCCCGAGCTTTCTGGACGGTCTCGGCAACGGTATGGGCTACGGTGTGGTGCTGCTGTTCGTCGGTTTCTTCCGTGAGCTGTTCGGCTCAGGCTCGTTGTTCGGTATTGAAATCCTGCCGTTGGTCAACAACGGGGGCTGGTATCAGGGCAACGGTCTGCTATTGCTGCCACCGAGCGCATTCTTCCTGATCGGCATGTTCATCTGGATCATCCGTACCTGGAAGCCGGAGCAGGTTGAAAAGCCGGAGTACGAAATGGCTCCGAACACCAAGAAGGAGGCTGCGTAAATCATGGAACAGCTGATCAGCCTTGCTGTTAAGGCGATTTTCGTTGAAAACATGGCCTTGGCCTTCTTCCTCGGGATGTGTACCTTCCTGGCGATTTCGAAGAAGGTACAGACCGCCATTGGTCTGGGTATTGCCGTTATTGTGGTGCTGGTCATCACTGTGCCGGTGAACAACCTGATCTATAACCACCTGCTGCGTGAGGGTGCACTGGCGTGGGCCGGTTATCCTGAAGTGGACCTGAGCTTCCTGGGCTTCATCTCCTACATTGGCGTAATTGCCGCGATTGTGCAGATTCTGGAGATGTTCCTGGACAAGTTTGTACCGGCCCTCTACAACGCGCTGGGCGTATTCCTGCCGCTGATTACCGTGAACTGCGCCATCATGGGTGCTGCTTTGTTCATGGTTGAGCGTGACTACACCTTCGGTGAGAGTGTCGTCTACGGCGCTGGCGCCGGTATCGGCTGGGCGCTGGCCATCGCTGCGCTGGCAGGTATCCGTGAAAAGCTGAAGTACAGCGATGTGCCGCACGGTTTACGTGGTCTGGGTATAACCTTCATTACCGTGGGTCTGATGTCTCTCGGCTTCATGTCCTTCTCCGGCGTACAGCTGTAACCGGTTGGCATGAATAGCGAAAAGGATGGGATGAACCGATGAATACAGAAGTCATCATTCTCGGTGTAGTGATGTTCACGGCGGTGGTGCTTGCACTCGTAGCCGTAATCCTCGCTGCCCGAGCCAAGATGGTCAGCTCCGGCAATGTGACCATCGAGATCAACGACGATCCGGAAAAATCGATCACTGTTCCTGCAGGTGGCAAGCTGCTGCAAACTCTGGCTGACAAGGGGATTTTCCTTGCGTCTGCCTGTGGTGGTGGCGGTACCTGCGCGCAGTGCAAATGTCAGGTGCTGGATGGTGGTGGCTCCATGCTGCCGACCGAAGAATCCCACTTCACCCTGCGTGAGGGCAAGGAAGGCTGGCGTTTGTCCTGCCAGGTAGCCGTTAAGCAGGATATGAAGGTCCACGTGGAAGATGATGTCTTCGGCGTGAAGAAGTGGGAGTGCACTGTTGAATCCAACCCGAACGTGGCAACCTTCATCAAAGAGCTTACTCTGCGTCTGCCTGAAGGTGAGAACGTGGATTTCCGCGCCGGTGGTTACGTACAGTTGGAAGCACCGCCGCATGAAGTGCACTACAAGGATTTCGATATCCAGGAAGAGTTCCGCGGCGACTGGGACAAGTTCGATATGTGGCAGTTTGTCTCCAAGGTGGATGAGCCGGTTATCCGTGCCTATTCAATGGCAAACTACCCGGAAGAGCGTGGACTGGTTAAGTTCAATATTCGTATTGCCTCGCCGCCTCCGGGCAGCCAGGGCATTCCGCCGGGGCAGATGTCTTCTTACGTCTTCAGCCTGAAGCCGGGGGACACCATTACTGTTTACGGACCCTTCGGTGAGTTCTTCGCCAAGGAAACCGATAATGAGATGGTCTTCATCGGTGGTGGTGCTGGCATGGCACCAATGCGCTCACACATCTTTGATCAGCTCAAGCGTCTTAACTCTACGCGCAAGATCTCCTTCTGGTACGGTGCTCGATCCGTACGTGAGGCTTTCTATGTGGAAGAGTTCGACAAGCTGGCTGAAGAGAATGAGAACTTTACCTGGCATCTGGCCCTGTCCGATCCTCTGCCGGAGGATAACTGGACCGGCTATACGGGCTTCATCCATAACGTGCTGTATGAACACTATCTGAAGGAGCATGAGGCCCCTGAGGATTGCGAATACTACATGTGCGGACCGCCAATGATGAATGCATCCGTTATCAAGATGCTTGAAGATATGGGTGTCGAGCCTGAGAATATCCTGCTGGACGACTTTGGTGGCTGATATTGATGGCTAATCAGATACGTCTGACAAAATGGCTGGCAGCTTCGCTGCTGGCCGTTTTTGTTTTGGGGCTGCTGGGGTGTGACAGTCGCCCCCGAGAGCGCATTGTTTCCTTTGACGGTTTAACGATGGGAACCAGCTTTAGTGTGAAGTGGGTTGCCGAGGATGACACCCGGGTTGCCTCGATTCGTGCCAAGGCCGGTGCTTTGCTGGCTGAAGTCAATCGTCAAATGTCGACCTACATTGACGACTCGGAGCTGTCGAAACTCAATAGTGTTGAGCCTGGTTATGCTCAGACTATTCCTGCCGAGCTGATGTTTGTACTGCAGGAGTCGCAACGGATCAGTGAGTGGACCGACGGTGCGTTTGATGTAACCGTAGGCCCGCTTGTGAACCTCTGGGGGTTTGGGCCGGATGGCCGGATAATACATGCACCGACGGACGAGCAGATTGAACATTTGCGGGAGCGGATTGGGTACCGGTTTGTTGAGCTGATACCTGCAACCCGACAGGTTCGGCGTCTCGGTGAGCAGTACATTGACCTTTCAGCAATCGCCAAGGGCTATGGTGTAGACGCACTGGCCAATCTGCTGGAGCAAGAAGGAGTTGATCGCTACCTGGTTGAAATTGGAGGTGAATTGCGAGCAGAGGGGCTTAAACCGGACGGTTCAGCCTGGAAACTTGCGATCGAGGCGCCTGTGGCCGGCGCTGAGCGTGTGGCTCAGACGATTATAAGTCTTGAAAGTGATGCGGTCGCGACGTCAGGCGATTATCGTAATTACTTTGAAGAAAATGGTGTACGTTACTCCCATACCATTGATCCCCGCACCGCGCGTCCCATCACTCACCGCCTGGCTTCGGTAACGGTGATCAGGCCCACCTGTGCAGAAGCAGACGCACTTGCCACTGCACTCATGGTGATGGGAGAGGAACAGGGGTACAATTTTGCTATCGAACATAATGTGAAGGCCTTTTTCATAAGCAAGGGTGCTGAGGGGTTTATAACCCGCGCCACGCCTGATTTTGAGGCCTATCTGAACTGATAATGCTCGGAGGTATGTAATGGAAACCATGATTCTGACCTTCGCTGCGCTGCTGTTGATCATCACAGCCATGTCTGTGGGGGTGTTGATGGGGCGTAAGCCAATTACCGGTTCCTGCGGCGGCATGAGTGCCGTTGGCATGGATACCGTATGTGACATCTGTGGCGGTGATCCGAACAAGTGTGATGAAGAGCAGGAGCGCCAACAGGGCAATGTTGGTGGTGATCTTGCCTATGAGGTTAAATCTAAAAGCTAATTGGTTGTTGCCGGCAGTATCTCTATGCTGGTCAACAACCAAGGGCGGAGTAGTTGGCTCCGATCTCGTTTTCTACTAAGGGGAAAGTAATGGCTGTGTATGACTATGATGTCGTTGTGATTGGCTCCGGTCCGGCTGGCGAAGGCGCTGCGATCAATGCTGCCAAGCAGGGCCGCCGTGTTGCCATAGTCGAAGAACAGAATACCGTGGGCGGGAACTGTACTCACAAGGGCACGATTCCCTCCAAGGCATTGCGACACTCGGTCAAGCAGATCATTGAGTTCAACACTAACCCCATGTTCCGTGATATCGGCGAGCCACGCTGGTTTTCTTTTCCCAAGGTGCTAAAGCGTGCTGAGAAGGTAATCTCCAATCAGGTTATGCTGCGGACCAATTTCTACGCCCGCAACCGGGTTGATGTGTTTTTCGGCCGTGCTCACTTCCAGAAGCCTGGTGAGATTGAGGTAGCGGGAGAGCATAATTCGAAGGAAACCTTGCGCAGCCGTAATTTTGTGATCGCAACCGGCTCCAGTCCCTGGTGCCCACCGGATATCGATTTCGCGCATCCGCGTATTTATAACTCCGATACCATTCTCAAGCTGAGTCACACACCGCGTACGCTGGTGATTTTTGGCGCCGGCGTCATAGGCTGTGAATACGCGTCCATTTTCAGTGGTCTTGGGGTTAAGGTTGACCTGATTGATATGCGTGATCGACTGCTTTCATTCCTTGATGATGAAATCTCCGATGCGTTGAGCTATCACCTGCGCAACAACGCTGTAAAAATTCGTCATAACGAAGACTACAAATCGGTTACCGGCGATGCGCATGGTGTCACCATCGAATTGCAATCCGGTAAGAAGATACGTGCCGATGCGTTTCTCTGGTGCAATGGCCGCAGTGGCAATACGGCGGGTCTGGGGCTCGACAAGATTGGACTTGAAGCCAACAGCCGGGGTCAGTTGGCAGTCGATGAACACTATCGCACCGAGGCCGATGGGGTGTATGCGGTCGGTGATGTGATCGGTTGGCCGAGCCTGGCATCGGCTGCCCTGGATCAGGGGCGGTCTGCATCGGCTGACATGTTGTCAGCGGATGATTTCCGCTATATCAATGATGTCCCGACCGGCATCTATACCATCCCGGAGATCAGCTCCATCGGCAAAACAGAAGAGGAGCTGACAGCGGAATGTGTGCCCTATGAAGTTGGGCAGGCGTTCTTCAAGGACACGGCACGTGCCCAGATTTCCGGTGAACCTGTAGGCATGCTGAAGGTGCTCTTCCATCGTGAAACGTTTCAGATTCTTGGTATCCACTGTTTTGGCGATCAGGCTTCGGAGATCATTCACATTGGCCAGGCGATCATGAGCCAGTCGGGTGAGGCGAATACACTGAAATATTTCATCAACACAACCTTCAACTATCCGACCATGGCAGAAGCCTACCGTGTTGCTGCTATTTCCGGGCTCAACAGGGTTGCGAACCTTTAAGCAACCGACTCTGGTGTGTTGGATTTTTCAGCCGGGCCTAGCCCGGCTGTTTCATTTCTGCTTTGGAGGCAGATAGATACCATCTTCGTAATAACGCCCCTTCACCTTGAGACGCTTTTCAATCCAACGGTTATAGTACTTCCACAGCAGAAAACCGGGTGTCATCAGTGCCATGATGGCGACCATAAGTCCGGCGCCTGCATGTGACGCAGGAAACAGGCCGCTTATCCAGTCCAATATGCCCAGTGAACGCCCAATCACGAACCATGCAATCAGACCGGCAAAACCGGCTCCCATGGCCAGCAGGTAGAGTTTTGGATGAGGCGTAGGTGTGGGGACATTATTCATGCTCATTCCTGATAGGGCTCGTTCTGACGTTGTCGAGCCTGTGCTTCAAGAATCAGGCGGACAAGCTGGGTGCGGCAGTTTTCAGGCATATGCAGGAACTCTGCAGCAACTTCGAAGTCTTCGGCCTGGGCCTCGGAACGAATCACACGAGCATAGAGCATCATGCCAAGCCTTGACTCGGTGAATACCAGTTTAAGGGCCAGTGCCTGTCCCGGCTCCAGTGACTGCTGAGACAAAAAATTGATGCCGCCTTCACTTAGGTTGATGAACTGGGGTTCCCCCTGGTCCAGCTTCAGGCTGTCGGCAGTCAGTGCTTGTGCAATCAGCTCTATCTTTCTGTTAAGGGACTGGAGGTAGGCGCTCAGGGGAGCAGAGCTCTCACTGATCCGGTGCAGATAATGGCTACATTCGGCATCGATTGCGTGCAATTGTGCCTGCAATGAAAAATAGGCAGATACCTCAAATTGGAACGGCTGATTTGAATGAGCCACATCCTCGTCACTGACACATTTGTGTTCAATGATGACCGGATGATCGATCCGATAGTATTGACGCCTTTCAGACACGTTAATACTCCTGCGGTTAGTGATAGAATCGCGTAACATTCAGTATAACCAACATAGTGTCGCTGCTGTTAGAGCTGCGGCCACAACAGTGATTGAAACCGGCCACATGTACAGACCTTTGTCGCTTTTTGTCGGACTGCGCTATACCGCAGCCAGACGCGGGAATCATTTCATCTCCTTCATTTCACTTGTATCGATGCTCGGGCTGATGCTGGGCGTGGCGGCGCTCATTCTGGTGCTCTCTGTCATGAATGGATTTGACCGCGAGCTTCGTCAGCGCATTCTCGGCATGGTGCCGCATGCCACGCTTGGGGCCTATGGAGATGAAGGTCTTGATGGCTGGCAAGAGCTGGCCACGGAAATTCGTCTCGAGCCAGGAGTAGCTGGTGTAGCGCCGTTTGTCCAGGCCCAGGGCATGTTGACCAGTTATGGTCGAGTACAGGGCGTGCAGGTCAATGGCATCGACCCACGGGTTGAGAATGAAGTGTCGATAATCAGCGATCATATGCAGCAGGGTGAGACCGGGTTACTGCAGGCGGGGGAGTACAACATCGTGTTGGGCGAGTTGCTTGCCAGGTTTCTTGGTGTCAGTGTGGGTGACAAGGTGACACTGGTGTTGCCCGAAGCTTCGGTCAGTGTGGCAGGTGTGGTTCCCCGCATGAAACGTTTTACGGTGGCGGGCCTGTTCTCGGTGGGTGCCGAACTGGATGCCAATCTGGCGTATATCCATATCGACGATGCCGCCAGACTCAAGCGAATGCAGCCGGGGCGGGTGGATGGACTCCGGCTTAAACTGGACGATCTGTTCAAGGCACCTGAGCTTGCCAGAAGGGTAGCAATGGCGCAGGAACGGCCGTTTTATGTCAGCGACTGGACCCGTACCCACGGCAACCTGTTTCAGGCCATTCAGATGGAAAAGCGCATGATTGCGCTGCTGTTGCTTTTGATTGTGTTTGTGGCTGCGTTCAATATTGTGTCCACACTGGTGATGGTAGTCACAGACAAGCGTTCGGATATTGCGATTTTGCGCACCATGGGCGCAACTCCTGCCAGTATCCTGCGGATTTTTATGGTGCAGGGCGTTTTGATCGGCTTCATTGGAACGGCACTCGGCGTTGGGCTTGGGGTCACATTGGCACTGACCGTGACTGACCTGGTGGCTTGGGTTGAGCGCATGCTGGGAATCCAGTTTCTGTCATCCGAGGTCTATTTTATCAGTTACCTGCCCTCTGAGCTGGTGTGGTCGGATGTTGGGCTTATTACCTCTGCCGCTCTCCTGATTAGCTTTGTCGCCACGCTTTATCCAGCCTGGAGAGCATCACGAACCCAGCCCGCGGAGGCCCTGCGTTATGAGTGAGCCAGTGCTCAGCTGTCGTAATATCAACAAGCGTTATGAAGAAGCGGGTAATACAGTCGAAGTGTTGCACGACATCAGTCTGACCGTGGCTGTGGGAGAGCGCGTTGCCATAGTGGGTAGTTCGGGCAGCGGCAAAAGTACCCTATTGAATATCCTCGGCGGGCTGGATACGCCGGATAGTGGTGAAGTTGAAGTGGCAGGTCAGGCGTTGTACTCGATTTCCGAAACGCAACGATGTCGTTTGCGTAACCAGTCGCTTGGGTTTGTGTATCAGTTTCATCACTTGCTGCATGAGTTTACGGCACTGGAAAATGTGGCAATGCCACTTCTAATCGGAGATATGAACTCCAAACAGGCGATCGAACGTGCCGAGCAGTCACTGGTGCGGGTTGGTCTTGGGCACAGGCTTGCGCACAAGCCAGCCCAGCTCAGTGGCGGGGAGCGTCAACGTGTGGCTATTGCCAGAGCATTGGTGATGGAGCCGGCCTGTGTCTTGATGGATGAGCCTACCGGTAACCTGGACCGACATACGGCGGCTGATGTTCAACACTACTTGGATGAGCTTAATCAGACGCTTGATACGGCATTTGTTATTGTGACACATGACATGCAACTGGCTGAAAGAATGGGGCGCGTGTATGAGCTGGTGGATGGGCGTTTTGACGCCTGAAGCCTTGCTCAGCTATTGTCCTTTGGTCGGCGGCTGCGTGACAGTATGCGACGGCGCCAGCTCTTGTTGACATGCCAGATCCAGAAACGGTTTATCAGAAAGTAACCGATCAGGCCGCTGAGAACCCCGCATATGATGGAGCCCACTAAAAGGGGCCACCAGATGGATGTAAGCTCGGTCTGAAGGGTCTGCAGGTTCCAGCTGTGCTCACTGGCAATGCCGCGTTCAATGCCCAGCACCCAAACGCCGAGACGGTAGGAAAGGTAAAAGATGGGCGGCATTGTCAGAGGATTGGTAATAAACACCAGCCCGACTGATATCGGCAGATTGCTGGAGACTAGCACGGCGATCAGTGCCGCGACCAGCATCTGCCCTGGTATGGGCAGGAATGCACAGAAAAGCCCCACCAAAAAGGCACGCGCAACGGACTTGCGTGTGAGGTGCCAGAGGTTGGGGTCATGCAGATGACGGCCGAGCCAACCCAAGTGACGGTGGTTGCGCAGCTTGTGTTCGTCGGGCATGAATTTTCGGATCAGCTTTCGAGGCATGAGAAACAGTCGCGGCCAGAGTCTGAAAGTGGCCACATTATGACGCCTGTGCTCTGCCAAGCCAACTCGGAGATCAAGGATGATCGCGTATATCGGCGGAATTCTTACAGTAGCACTGTTGCCGTCACTGACCTATGCCGCATTGTTGGCTCTGTTGCTGCTACTATTGCGCTTCAAGCGGCTTCGCCAATCGCTTCTGTTTTATCTCCTTGGTGTGGCTGTTGCTGCTATTTGGGGTGCATGGCAGTTGCATCATCGTTTGCCATCTAGCCCTCAAGCGCAGGATCTGCAGATTACCGGTCGAGTGGACAGTCTGGTTCAGCGCGATGACCAGCGGCAGGTATTTGAGCTTGCCGTCCTGACTGTAGAGTCGGATTTACCCACTCATCAACGGCTGCGACGCATTCGGCTCAGTGTTTACCATACTGATATCCGTTTTGGCTTTGGTGATGAGATCAAGGCCATAATACGTCTTCGTGCTCCAAGGGGACTACACAACCCCGAAGCAAGGGATACTGAACGCTACTACCTTGCTTCGGGCCTTGACGCTCGCGGGTATATCCGCACGCTTGTGAAGCATGAACCTGCAGAATCTTTCGGTGTGGGTGTGGTGCGTATGAGAGTCAAAAACTGGCTGCACGAGCAATTTGAACCACAGGCAGCAAACACCTTAAGTGCATTGATCATTGGTGATCGCACAGGGCTGGATGATCAGCACTGGGAATGGCTGCGCCGTACCGGAACTGCACATTTGCTGGTCGTCAGTGGTTTGCATATTGCCGTAATGGCAACGCTGGGCTGGCTGTTTGGACGGCTGATCGCGGTGCCCCTGCAGTTGTGCGGTTGGATGGGGTGCAGTCGCTGGCTGCCAACCGCTGCTGCCTTGCTGCTGGCGACTCTGTATGCGGCACTGGCAGGCTGGGGATTACCAGTACAGCGCGCGTGGCTAATGCTTGTGGTGTTTCTGCTGGGTAACTGGCAATTGTTGAGCCTGTCAGGCTGGCAGCGCCTAAAGCTTTCGTTGCTGGTGATAGTATCCGTACAGCCGCTGGCGATATTGGAGCCGGGGCTGTGGCTTTCCTTTGGCGCGGTGGCACTGATTCTCTGGCAGCTGCAGCAACGCCGGCAGCAGCCGCTCTCCTGTGTCTGGTTACGCTTGCCCGGAGAGTGGTGGCGATTACAGCTGACACTGTTTGCTGGCATGTCTCTGGTTATGGTTATGAACTTCAATCAGCTCAGTCCGGCGGGGATTGTGATGAATCTCATTGCCGTGCCTTGGATCTCGGCCACGATCTGGGCGCTGCCGGTTCTGCTTCTGTTAGTGCTTCAGTGGCCTGATGCCGCGACGCTGTTGAACTGGAACCTTGAGATGATTTGGGGAGTGCTGCAATGGGCTGCCCAGATTCCAGGTCTTTTGTTGCAGGTCGGTCGCCCGAGTCTGATGTTACTGGTGCTGGCCATTTTGGGTTCAGCAATCATATTACTGCCGCTTCCGTTTCGAATACGGGCCATCGCACTGCTGCCCTGTTTGCCGTTGCTTGTTCTGCCGGTGTCTCAACCATCAAGAGGGCATTTCAATGCCTGGGTTTTTGATGTTGGCCAAGGGCAGGCAATCCTGATTGAAACGGCAGAGGGCCACCTTCTCTACGACACCGGTCCCGGATTTGGTAATGGACGTTCAGCCTTTGCATATACAGTGGAGCCCTATCTTCGCAGCCAGGCTCGCTCTGAACTTGAGTGGGTGGTAGTCAGTCACGCAGATGCGGATCACAGCGGAGGTTTTGCAGCGTTGCGGCAGGGATATGCAATCGGTACGTTGCTGGGAGGTGAAGAGCTTCCCAATGTACAGGTGCAGGAGTGTCGCAGCGGCAGCTGGCAAATAGGGGACATCTCGTTCACCTTGCTGGATCCCTTCGGCGACTATGCAGACCTCAGCAGCAATGATCGCTCCTGTGTATTGAGGGTCAGCAATGGGCGCTGTTCACTGCTGCTGACCGGTGATCTGAGTCAGAGTGGTGAATATCGCCTGCTGTCGTCAGGGCTGGTTGAACCGGTTACCTGGCTGGTAGCGGGGCATCATGGCAGTCGTGATTCCACTGCAGGGGCGTTATTGGATTACGCCATGCCAGAACATGTTGTGATCAGTGCCGGATATGGCAATCGCTTCGGTCATCCGCATGCGGATGTCATTGAACGCATCGAGAACCGCGAAATCCCCTGGAGCAGTACTGCCAGGCAGGGTGCGCTGCTGCTGAAAGCTGACAGTGACAGCTGTAGCGTGATCTCGCACAGAGAACTTAAAAAGCGTTACTGGACAGCTGGTTAACGCCTACTCCTGCCTATGGGGCTGTGTTAGAGTTATTTCAATCAACAGGAGGTGATCTGAAGGTGTTTGAACTTATTGTCGCTGGTGGCTGGCTGATGCTGCCAATTGTTGCCTGTTCAGTGGTTGCGCTGGCTATCTGCCTGGAGCGGCTGATGGTGTTGCGCCCACGGAAAATTACTCCCCCGGGACTGTTGGCCCAAGTCTGGGAGATGACGCGCAGTGGTACTCTCACTGCCGAGTACATGAGTGTTATCCGACAGGAAAGCCCACTCGGGCGCATCATTCTGGCCGGCATGAATAACTCCCGTCATGGTCGTGACATCATGAAAGAGAGTATCCAGGAAGAAGCCTCACATGTGGTGCACGATATGGAGCGGTTCCTGAACCCTCTGGGGACCATTGCTGCCATAACACCACTGTTGGGTCTGTTGGGTACTGTTATTGGCATGATCAAGGTGTTCACGGAGATCATGATTCAGGGTACCGGTAACGCCGGGGTGCTGGCTGGTGGCATCTCCGAGGCATTGATAACCACGGCGGCAGGTTTGTCTGTTGCCATCCCCGCCCTGGTCATGCACCGTTATTTCCAGCGGCGCGTCGACTCTCTGGTACTGACCATGGAGCAGGAATCGATCAAGCTGGTCGAAGCGATCCATGGTGATCGTGAAGTTGATATTCGCTAACGGAGTCCAGGGTGAAATTTCAACGTCAACGCAGGGAAGAGATCAATATCAACCTGACACCATTGATTGATGTGGTCTTTCTGCTGCTGATTTTCTTTATGATATCCACCACCTTCACGCGCGAAGCTCACCTGACCATCAGTTTGCCGGAGGCTTCTGCGGAAGGAGAAGCCCAGCAACAGACAGGCAGCATTGATGTGGTTGTAGGAGCTGAAGGGCAGTACACAATCAATGGCGAATCTTTGGTGAGTAGCGATGCCCTGACCCTTCGCCGTGCGTTGCTCAAGCTCGCAGGTGAGGCGCGTGACGTGCCATTCATTATCACGGCAGATGCCCAGGCGGCACACCAGTCGGTGGTTACCGTCATGGATGTAGCCGGAAAGCTGGGTTTCAGCAAGCTCAGCATCACCACCCAAAAAACCAGCTCTGACTGATGTCACTAGACTCTGCCTGGTATCGCAATGCCCGTTGGTTGAAGTTGCTGAGACCACTGTCAGCGCTGGTGGAGCGGGTTGCCCGCAAGAGGTTTTCGAAACGCTTCGAAGCGTCCGCGGAAAATCAGCTGCCGGTCCCTGTGATCATCGTGGGCAATATCAGTGTAGGGGGAACGGGCAAGACTCCGCTTACCATCGCGTTGATTGAACTGCTGCGAAGGCACGGCTGGACACCGGGCGTTATCAGTCGAGGCTATGGCGCCAAGCCGGCGTGCTACCCATGGCCAGTTACATCTTCTACTTCAGCCCGGGAAGGGGGAGATGAGCCCTGTCTGATAGTGCGGCGAACAGGAGTGCCACTGTATATTGATCCGAATCGCGTTGCGGCTGCACGTGAGCTTCTGCAGCATCATGCCTGCGATGTTCTGATCAGTGACGATGGCCTGCAGCACTATGCATTGCCGCGTACGGTTGAAATCGCAGTGATAGACGGTGCTCGAGGGCTTGGCAATGGGCGCTGTCTGCCGGAGGGACCTCTGCGTGAGCCTCCAGAACGGCTGCAGCTGGTGGATCTCGTGGTCGTCAATGGCCCGCTTTCACCAACCGCACGAAAGCAGCTGACTGATCTTCGCCTGCCATGGTGCCCAATGAATCTTGAAGCTGGAAAACTGTATCCGCTTGCTGGTGGTGACGCGATAACGGCCGATACCTGGCCACTTGAGCGACGTGTCGATGCGGTAGCTGGTATTGGTAACCCGGCCCGTTTTTTTCAAACTCTGCGTGAACTGGGCTTTGATCCGATTGAGCACCCTATGGCTGACCATGCAAACCTGAATGAAGATGCACTCAGCTTTGGATCCGGGTTACCGTTGATCATGACCGAGAAAGATGCGGTAAAATGCAGCCAGTTCGATCTTGCCAATGGCTGGGCTCTTAGAGTGGATGCCCAGCTGGATGCTCATGTAGAGCAGACCTTGCTGACACGCCTGACCTTCAGGTCGGCACAACCCACAGGACACAAAGATGGATCCGAAACTGCTTGATATTCTCGTTTGCCCAGTCTCCAAGGCACCGCTTGAGTGGAACAGGGAAAGCAATGAAATGATCTGCCGTGCCAGCGGCCTGGCCTACCCGATCAGAGACGATATTCCGGTCATGCTGGAGTCCGAGGCCCGTACCCTGACGACCGATGAACGACTCAAAGAGAGCAAGTAAGCCATGAGTTTTTCAGTTGTCATTCCTGCTCGATATGCTTCCAGCCGCTTTCCGGGCAAGCCGCTGGCGGATCTTGCCGGCAAACCGATGTTGCAACATGTCTATGAGCGTGCCTGTGAAAGTGAAGCAGTTCGCGTCATCATTGCAACGGATGATGAGCGTATTGCACATGTTGCCCGGAACTTTGGCGCTGAAGTATGCATGACTTCAGACGACCATCCTTCCGGTACTGACCGGCTGCAGGAGGTCGTTCACAAGCTGGGGTTTTACGCCGACGATATTGTGGTGAACGTTCAGGGCGATGAACCCTTGATTCCACCCAGAATCATCAACCAGGTTGCACACAACCTTATGGCACTGCCGATGGCTGGAATTGCAACCCTGTCCGAGCCGATCGAAACGGTTGATACGCTAGTCAACCCCAACGTAGTCAAGGTGGTGACCGACCACCAGGGCATGGCACTGTATTTCAGTCGCGCACCAATACCCTGGCCGCGTGACAGCTTCATGAGTGAGGTAGGTCGGTCCACAATGCCGGAAGGGTTTTCCTGGCAAAGGCATATTGGCCTGTATGCCTATCGGGTCAAGTTGCTCAATGACTTTGTTCGTTGGCTACCAGCACCCTTGGAACAGACCGAATGCCTGGAACAGCTGCGTGCACTCTGGAATGGTGTTGGCATCCATGTGGATGCGGCTGATGAAACACCGCCTGCAGGGGTTGATACGCCTGAAGATCTGGAACGAATCCGCCAGCTGTTGGTACTTAAATAGCAGGGGTAGGGATGACTAAACCAACGCGCATTCTTTTTGTTTGCTTAGGCAATACACGAACAAACATATAACACATTGAAGTAAAAGGCGCTTTTTCGATTTTCTCAAAACTTTCGCAATAAATTCGAAAAACTAAAAGCGCCTTAAATCGCCAGATCGGCAGATACAACCGTCCATTCTATGCCGTGACCGTCCAGATAATGCTTGGTCATCTTGGCGTCTGTGTGTCCAAGGAGGGCCTGCGGATCGATACCCTGATCGCGGTAGAGGTGGGCGCCCAGTGAGCGTATTTCGTGGAAGGTTGGGCGTTGCTTCTGCGGGAGGTCATCGAACAGCCCGCTGCGGTTTCGTGCGCTGGCAAATCCCCTTGTGATGTTGTCAGGCTGCAGAGGCATGCCCGGCGTGATCGCTACGTTGGTAACACCTGACGATTTGCGACCGTGAAGATGATGTATCAGGTAGCGACTGACAATATTGGTTTTTCGGCAGCGCCCAATGATTTCTGCCAGCTGCGGTGTGACCTGTATTGCAAGATGCGCGGCCTCGTTGATTGAGTCGGTACGTTGACCCTTCTTGGCCCGTGATGTTTTCTGCTGCTTCACGTACAGCACGCCGTCACGGATATCCTTGAACTGCATGGCGGCAATGTCTTCGCGGCGCTGTAGAGTGATGAGGCCGAGCATCATCGCGTTCTGGATGTGTGCTGGCGCCAGTTCATAGATTGCATCGAACTGGGCTTTGGTGAGCCGGTTACGCTGCACCTTGGCATTAATCGGAAGAGTCTTGGTAGCAGGGTTCTCATCGGCAAGGCCATGAGCAATGGCGTAGTCGAAGCACTTGATCAGCTGGCTACGCATGCGCGATGCCATACGGCGCTTGCCTTCTGCCAGCCACTGATCCAGAAACTCGGCGCAGTGATAGACGGTGATATCGATCACAGGCAGGTGCCCGAGCTTGCTCTTCATCAGAGTGCAGTCATACGTGAGCTGCTTATCTGTCTTTTCGGCCAGGTTCTTCTCGTCCTTGCGGATCTTCTCGTATTTATCCAGCCATGCCGAAAACAGCGCTGTCTTGCCCAGCACTCGATCAACCAGAGATACTTCAATCATCAGCATGCTGTTGAGCTGCTGCGCTGCCAGTATCGCCTGCGTGCGGTCTGCACCCATGCCGTGCGATTTTCCGGTGTGTGGGTGCTTGTACCGGTAATAGACTGCGCCGGCTTTACGGTCGGCGTAGAGGTTGGGCGGCATGTCTTTATTGCGTTTGTTGCGGGGCCTATTCATGCTGACCTCAGTACACGTTCCACCATAAGATCGGCCTCTGTCAGCGTCTCGTAGACGTACCACTTACCTACAAATTTAACGCCGTCCAGCTTGCCGCTTTTGATCCAGTTTATTACGGTTTTCTGGGTGGGGCGCGCCTCTGGCGTAAACTCGCGCTCCAGGTATTGATCGATTGACATTTTCCGCTTTCGGATGGTCATCATATATGTCCTCTCTATGATGTATTTCTATACAGCTGGCGCACATGTCAGCCGGTATTCGTTAAAAAACCCTCGATATTCCGGCCCCGGCCAGCGGCTACCCGGGTATATTTCGCGCTCTTCCAGGTGGGGCAGTACGTCGCGGTACCAGGTGTGCTTAAAGCTGCTGTCGAAGTGCGATTCGTACCCGAGGGCATCAGCCAGCCGCTGGATGTGAAACCACTCCGGCAGTTGTCGGGCCGCTTCAAGTGCGATCGGTGGGGCGAATAGGTCGATCTGCTGTTCTTCCGGCATGGGGCCTCCGATTAATCTGCCGTGACACCGCTCGCCAGTCCCAGTATGTTGAAGGTACTGGCTGCGGCCCGTGCGCCTGAGTGGCTGATTCAACCCGTCCCCAGTGCAGCTGGCGTTCTATTTTTCGCATGTCCGGGTCATCAATCGTGATCAGCCCGGGGCCATAGAGCACCGCATCGGCTCGGGTGGCCATTGGTGCTGTCATTGCCCCGGCACAGGCCAGGGCATGTTTTGATTTCTTCATGCTGTACCTCTTCGGGTATACCTCATAATTGCGGTGTTAGTGGTACTCTGGCCCGTCATATCCGCTCAGGCAATCCAGGCACATCGCGCCTTTATATGTCGGGTGGCTTTTCGGTATCCACATGCTTTTCGGTACGAACTTTCCGCAATCGATGCACTGCTTATAAAACTGAGTACCACTAACAACGGGCTGTTGTTGCTCCGCTTCGCTCCGCGTGGACCGGCCGTAGTCTGGGTCGTATTTCTGCTGTTCTTTCAAAACGTTGTGCTCCATATTCAAGTCCTCATTTGCCGGCCACAAAGCCAATGGTTAGGCGTTTAGCGCATTAGTAACGTATCTGGTGACAGCCTGGACCGACAGCAGCTTCTCCAATTCACGATCATCGACTTCCAAACCGAACGCCTCCTCGATTGCCATAATGACCTCAATATCATCTAGCGAATCCATGCCGAGGCTTTCGTGGGTTGAGTCTGCATTTACGTCACCGTCACGCATCCCAAGCTGCTCGGTGATTATTTTGATAATCTTCTCTTCAATATTCATCGTGATTCCTCTGTATTAACTCGCCTAACAACTCGCACCACGCGGACCCTGTACCAGGGCCGGTGTGCTTATGGGTTAGGAGTACTTACCCAGTACCCATTCATCCCAGTTAAAATCACATCCATCATCACCCCGGCACAGCTCCGGTATCTGCCCGCATTTTGGGCAACACGGTTCGAGAATTTGTATCTTCGTCCCTGGCGGGAAATGCTTGGCATCGATTGTTAACGCCTCTATATAATCAGAGTCCATATCGCCGTCAGCGTGGGCGTTCCAACGAGGCCGTACCTGGTCACAATTTTCACCGGAATAAACGTCCGGAGACATTTCAGCCCACATAGTCTGGTGGTATTCCATCAGCGTACTCCTAACAACAAATTAAACCCGGACCCGGTGTCCGGGCCGGTTAATAGGGGGTTATGCAGCCAAGGTCATCTTGGTGTGGTGCTTGTCTAAAGGGGTAAAGTTCACGCGAATATCACCAATCTCGTGATCTGTCATTTGTTGCATCACGATGCCTCGATATTTATTGTGAATAACAACCTCTTCACCAGCTCGCAGCTTTTCAACTATTTCAAAAACGGTTGCCATGCCGTCGCTCCATAATCATTGGCCGCTTAACAACGGCTCTCAAATTGGACCCGCGATGCGGGCCATTTAGTGCGGGGTTATCTGCCTTGTGCATTGTTGATGATCGCAGCCCCTCCAATCACGCAGCCAGCGACCAAGATCCACCAGGGCAGGTCTTGCACAAATAGCTGCCCTTCGGTCAAATCAATCCCGGCAACTCGCCGGAAAATTACAACCAAGACCCCAAATGCAATGAGCAGCCATCCGATCGCTTTCAATATCCTGTTCTCCACATTTCACCTTCGGCAGATAACAACGGCTCTACCCCCTCGCTACCTTCTTCGGCTTGAACCAGCCGAGATAATTGATCTGCTCGATCTGCAGAGTTCCGTTTTTCCGCATCCATAACGGAAGCTCCTCAATGCTCCAGCAAGTTTGCTTGAGCGTTCTTTGATCGTTGATAAGCCGCTGATCGTCTATCCAGATGGTCATCACATGATCGGCGTACTGGCTATCACTGCCGCGATGAGGTCGGTACCGGAACCGAACAAGATAGTGATACCTGCGTCCGGTTATTCTGCTGAGAATGCTCATCCCGCCACCCACTGATAAATCCCATACCCGACACCGAACACCACCGCTACAACAATCACGATCGCGATGTAGGGCAGGGCGCGGAAGAATTTGTTGCCTGTCATGGTTGCATCTCCACCCATTTGCAAAAGCCATTCAGGATAGGCTGTACGTTTCTCTCATCAGCCCAGCCAGCGAAGCCGATAAAGCCATCTGGGTTGAAGCTCACCGCCTCACGATCATCGAAGTAAAACGCCTTGCAACGGATGGTTGCCCATATGCCGCGTTTATTGTCAGGCTTGAAAATAGGGCGCTGCTTGCACCGGAGTGAATCTCGAATCAGGCTCGATTCGACCATCTCCTGATTGATCAGATTGCGGAGCTGCTGCAGGTTATTGCGGGTCAAGTCGGCGTACTTTAGTCCAGCTTTATCGAACGCCGTCCGTGCTTCATCTCTGGTCACGACTGCACCTCCTTGGCTATATGTAAACGCCAGTTCTTCACTTGGGTGTTGGTGTATGTTATGACGTCACCCCAAATCCAGCGGTCGATGACGCCAGGCTCAAAAGTGACGCAATTCAGTACGCTTCCGCAAAACAGTTCAATATCAAGAGCGCCTTCACTGGTAGGGATATCTTCACTTTCGGTATCAATGACAGGCATCCAGTCCACCTGTGCCTTGACGAGCAGACGTACATTTTCGACAACCTCATCGATCTCAAACCCGTCCCGGCTGTTGCAGCCAACCATGTTCGCAATTCGGAAGATTCCACGCTCCCAGCGATCCTTTCGAACGATTTTGCCGTCTGCGCGAAACTCCAGGTCGTCCAGCTTGGCATCGCGGAACTCAGGCATCCGCAAGTCAAACTCGGTTACTTTTCGGCTTGTCACGACTGCATCCCCTTGGCAATAGCGATATCCTGAGCGGCTTTTAATATCTGAGTAGGACTGTTCAGCTTGCGGGTTCGGCGGAACTCGTAGCCTCCAAAATCGTCGGCGGACGGGGTATGAATGATGTCGGTGAAGTGGCTGTATACATTTGAGCGCAGGGCGCTCCAAGCATCCTCTTCTTCCCACTCAGGCTCTTCATAACCGCACTTGGCGCCAATCATTGCAGTGCCCGGCCAAACATTACTCGGCTGCCATAGAGCGACATGTCTCAAGCCATGTCTTGGCATGTAATACCTGGCTCCGCGTAATCCCCAAGTAGGGTATCGCGCAGCGTGTCGCTCCATGTGCTTCTGATCATGCCGGGTGCTGCTGGTGTAACATTCATCATCAGCAATGAAGATTTCACCGTGTGATTTAAGCACCTTCAGTATAGGGGCTGCGCGCTTGGAGAGCTTCTTCAGGATGCGTAGGTTCACGACTTTACCTCCTTGGCTTGTTGGTGGAGCTGGTCGATGTAGTGATCAGCAAACTGCACCCATGTTCGATGGACCTCTTCAGGCGCGGCCAGCTGGACACAGCCAGCTGACAGGCCGGCCGTTTCAAGTGCGGATTTCTTGAACCGCTGAATCACCTCGGCATCGTGGACGGAGAGCTGTTCAACACTGAACCGATAGTCGGAGGTATTAACGTCCTGCAAAATAGCCTTCAACTGATCGCGCTCTTGCAGGATCTCGATCAGCTGCTGCGGCTGCATGACCACAGGACAGACCAGTGTTTCCAGATTGTCATGATCGTCGCCGCCGTATATCCAGCAGTCCTCATTTCCAAACTGGCGGAATCGTTCGATCCGAAGCTGGCGGTTGTGCTGGTCCTCTCGTTCGGCCTCTTCGATAATCAGCCCGTTACGGCGCGTAAGTTTTTCTACATCGGCCTGAAGTCGCTCAATTTCCTCAGCTGCCAGCGCCACAGTAGTCGGCTCGTCTGTTTCTCCGGCTGCTGCCATGCGCTGTGCCAGTGCGTGCAGCTCTGCAATCAGGTCACTCATTGGCTTGCTCCTTCTGCTGGATCTCTTTCATGTGCTCATGACAGCATGCGCCATACCCCATCCAGAGTTGATTCGATGGGCGGCCGCATGGGCAAACAGGGAGGGGGTCTGCTTGGTTGGCGTCGTAGTAGGCTTGGGGATCATCTGACCACGGCTCGCTTTCATCAGGGATAAGGCCGGGACCAGCTAGGCCGTTATGTATCCATACCATTGCAGCCTCAGCGCCTTGGCCTCGCTGCCATTGAATCCATGCAGCTTGATTGGCTACAACCTGGTTGTGGATGATCTCTCCGAATCGTTTGTTGGTATCCGTCAGGCGTTCCACCTCGGCCTGCAGCTGCTCTCGATCCCGCAGCGCATCCAGTATCTCTTCAACGGTCATCGGCTGGCCGTCGCGCAGGATAGCAGCGCCGTCCTCGCAGATGCCTTCGGTGTATTCTGTGTCACTCATCCCCAGCACCTCCCGCGCACTCCCGGGCAAAGTCTTCTCCCATTTCTTCAGCCAGTGACTTGGTTTCAACGCCGTAGTTGTCGCGGACATGGTGGCGGGCAACCTGATATAGCTGTGCGATAGTCAGGTGGGGCGTATCAACAAACCCGGCTTCGTATGCGCCGACCGGGGTTGCTGCGAAATCCATTACAGCCTTTGCAGCCAATGCTTTGGCGAACCCATACACATACGGGGTCAGGTCTTCGCTGCCGTCCGACTGCTGCTTGAGCTTGAATCCGTTGGTCAGGGCCAGTTCTTTGATCTGTTCACGATGCATGGTTTTGCTCCTTGGCTTGTTTGTGGAGTTGTCGGGCCTTAACAAAGCAGTCATTTACTGCTGCGAGGTAGCCGCTCTGATACTCAAGACGACTGCTATCCGAGCGAGCGATAATTGCCAGCTCTCCAGCGAGCAGCTCAATCACCTCTGCATCATGCTCCATGCACAGCGCCTTGCCGTAAGCCAGCGCATCGCGCAGCCGCTCCAGCTCAGCCCGCATCGGCTCAATCACCACCAGCGCACGCTCCAACTCAACCTTTCGACCAATCAACCGAGCAATTAAAGGATCCATGTCGGTTATGCCTTCTGCCTGACGGGTGCCTATGCGCTTCTTTAGGTCTTCCAGGACGCCACGCATGCTGGCGATTTCAGTCACGATGTTCATCGTCCTCTCTCCTCTCAAACCCTGTGCATTTAACAATGGTCAGTTCTTCGCCGCGGTCGTGTTTCGCTGCCAGTGGCGGCATGGATTCAAAGTCTCGCCAGCTGCAGTCGGTGAGGCAGTGCTGGCACTGGGCGCACATGCCGCCCTTTGGGATATGGCTTATCTGGGTCATGCTGCTACTCCTTGTGCAATCTCGACGCGGTAGGGGTTATTTGCCTTGGCAATAGCCGCCATGGGCGGAGGGCTCACAGAGTTACCACACATATGAACCTGCTGCGCCTTGGTGAAAATGCGACCGTCGTGCCCACGGTTGATGATGTAATTGCTGGGGAATCCTTGGGCCGCATACAGCTCATGCGGTTGCAGCATGCGCAAGCCGATATCAACGATGACATAAGGCGAACCACTCACCCACACAGTCACCAGCGCAATACGGTCTTTCGTGGTCAGCGTGTGCAGCGGCTCTCGCAGGTCACCCCATTGCCCGCCACTGGCGTAATACCGCATCAGGAACGCAGCGCAACGCAAAGCGCCAGCTTCATCCTCGGGTGATAATTTGAGCTCGACCAGCGCTGACTTCCCGCCACCACCTGACGCCATGACAGTGGGTGCCGGCTCGTCAATGCTCGAACTGATCCCGGTACCGAACTGACGCGATAGGAACGCAGTCACAAGCTGCTGTTGACTCCCTGTATTCGTGATCGTCGTTACAGGCTCGGTCAGCGGCTTGCTGTGAGTTGTGTTGTATCCACCATTGGCCTGAGCGAGGAATGCAGTAGCCAGGGCAAACCGGTTTTCAGTTGTCTGGGTACGGAGAGGGTTAAAAATACTATGTGCGCGATTTCCTTTCGTCACCCCGCCATAGAATGGAGTGAGCACGGGAGAGCAGACAGCAAATGCCCCACCCTTTGGCCAACTGGTAATCGTGTTCAACGGCTGCTCTACCGGCTGCACTGAGTCACTGGACCAGTTGGCAATTGGCACGATGAACGGCTGAGCTCTATCGAGTACCTCGCGTTTAATCCCCTTTGCGATACGGCGCAGCGTGGCATCCGCCAACGGACGCTTCACGCCAAACTCTTTACCTTCGTTCTTCGTCAAGAAAATGGATGGACACGGAATACTCCAGTCTATGAAGTCGGCCGCTACACGCTCACGCTGCTGTTGTTTGGTTGGCTTCTTAGAGTGGGTAGGCTCTGGCCAAATAATCGGCCCACCGTCGCAGCGGGCGACCATGAACAGCCGCTGCCGGGTTGTTCCGGCACCGTAGTCGCAGGCTCTCAGCAATTCATGCTCAACATCATAACCAAGCGCTTGCAGCTGACCAATGAAACGTCTCCATGTACGTCCAGACCGCTTCTTGTCCGGTACCAGATACTGGTTATCACGAGGGACGCGCTCACCAGGCTCAGCAACTCGGTGAATGGATCGACCAGTATCGGGGCACTTAATCGCTTCCAGCGTCACAACCCGTCCTGTCTGCTTGCAGCGCTTGGCAACGAGTGGTCCCCACTGCCTGATTTGCTTCACGTTCTCCAAACTAATAACTCGAGGACGGACAATGCCGGCCCACTTCAGGACCACCCATGACAAATCCCGGATCTCCTTCTTACGAGGCTGCCCTCCAGCTGCTTGGCTGTGGTGCGTACAGTCTGGCGAGGCATGAAACCAGCCAACGCGACGGCCCGCGAGCACCATGACAGGGTCCACGTCCCACACATCGGTTTCAAAGTGCAGGCAACCCGGGTGGTTTACCTTGTGCATGCTGATTGCGTTTGGGTTGTGGTTGATGGCGATATGTATCGGACGCTCAAGCCCCATTTCCAGGCCGGTGCTTGCGCCACCGCCACCGGCGAACAGATCAACGTTGATATAATCGTCGTATTCGCTGAGCGGCAGGCCGTACTGGGTGGTGAAGTGGGTGTTGATGGCATTCATCCCCGCATCCTCATGTTGTGCTCATACCGCTGCGCGCACTCGGGGCCGCAGAACAGTCGAGCGCCATCAAGTTCATCGGCGCACCAGTGGCAGCAGCCGTCCGGGATTGGGCGCGGTGTAGTGTTGGCCTGCAGGTTCTGCAGTGAATGCTTGAGCTGCTGCTCGGCGTAGTCGTTGGCGATATCGGCTTCGTCTGCCATGTCATTTCTCCTTGTTGCTGAGTGAGGCACCTGCTGCTGCAGATGCCGTCAATACAAGTCGGGCAGGGCATCAGCCCAGTACTTTCCGGCGTCCGCTGTTGTCCAGAGGGCCTACCACACCGGCATGCTCCATGATGTCGACCAGCCGCGCGGCGCGGTTGTAACCAACCTTCAGTTCACGCTGCAGGGCAGAGATCGAGATGGTTCCGGTTTCGGTAGCAAAGGCCACGGCTTCGTCATAGAGATCATCGGAGGCAGAATCGAGCAGGTCCGGCTGGTCTTCCTGGGCGGTTGGCTTGTCGCTTTCTGATGCTGTGTAGCCGCCCAGACCCGGCAGGATGATCATCACCATTTTCGCCGGTGTTGTCGGCCAGCTCATGCGCACCACTGGGTGCGCCTTCCTGGTGAGCGTCACGCTCAATCTTCAGCTTGGCTTCGATGCCGCCCTTGAATACCACCTGGTCAACTTTGGCCAGCACGAACGGACGGTCATCCGCAGCGATGGTTTTCACGCAGCTGGTCACCAGCTCCTTGATTTGACGATCAATGGAGTCGATGAAGTCCTGTTGCTGCTCCTCGTTCATCTTCTGCCAGACGTTCGGCAGGGCCTTGCAGGTGTTGATCACCACGCCCATCAGGTCGGTGTGCATGGTGTGGGCGGATGTGCTGAATACGGTTTCATCAAAATCGATCATGGCTGCAGAGTTCATGAGATCATTCCTGTCTGTTGATGATTACTGCTTGCGGAAAATGGCACCGCCATAGGCGATGGCGATCAGTTCACCCGGTACCCAGATACCGAATGCTTCTGTCATGGCATTGGCTGACAGCTGGATGGCCTGTGTCTCAGCTTCTGCCTGAGTGCATTTGGCGATGGCGGCTGCGGCCGGGTTATCCAGTGGACCGTAGGCATGCCTTTGCGCAACCGATGTCGATGCGGATACAACAGATGCCGGTTCGGCTTGATAGGCAGGTTTGTTTGCGTATTGCTGAGGCGCTGACGATTGAGGTTCAGGCTGTGCCGTCTGCTGCTGGGCCTGCTGTTCCGCCTCCACTCGGCGGCGGTCTGCGTCAGCCTTGCGCTGTTGGACCTCTTCGGCACGGCGCTGCTCTTCTTCGAATCGCTTGCGGCTGCGTTCTTCGGCCACCTTCTGGCGCTCCAGCTCGGAGGCGATCATGGTTTGCAGGCGCTGGCCATACTCTTCGTCAGAGGCAAAAAGGAAGTTTTCAACGTGCGCCCGCGTCAGCGGTGCTGCCAGTCCGGCGCGGTAGCTGTCGTTCTCCAGCAGGTGCAGGCGGATCTGGGTCTGCTGCTGCAGGTTGCGATCAGCGTTGACGCGGATTGTCAGCTCCTGCTTGGGCTTGGCTGACAGTTTACCGGTCTTGGTCAGGGTGCTGAGGTTAACCAGATCATCAACCTGTGCGCGCCGGAATTCATCATCAACATTCTGCTCATTCCACATTGCAGACCGGGCTTGCTCCAGTGCCGTTTTGGCTTTGGCTCGCTCCTCGTCTTCAAACACTTTGACCTGGTCCAGAATGCGCTTGCGGCCATCTTTGCACATGGCTTCCAGAGACTTGACCTCGCCTTCGAACTGGCGGATGGACACTGTGGCCAGCTCAACAACTTCTCGACGGCGCTTGCTGAGCTCGGCAATGATCTTGTTTAGTTCTGTGGCCAGCTTCTTGGAGCTGGGTAGTGTGTCAGTCGTTACGATGACATCGTATTTCTCTAAACTGCTTTCCACCCAAGCGCGAACTTCTTCATAGTTGAAGGCAACAGTAGCGGGAGTGGCGTCGACACTGATCAGTGCAGTGGTTTCGGTTTCGGTTACGGGTGCGTTCATGCGTGTTCTCCAGTCAGGGCATTTTTCTTGGCCTGGTAGGCCCGCTTCACTTCAATCAGGTCAACTTCCGGGTGGTCTTCGGCAAACTCACCGATGTCCTGTCCCCACTGGCTGAGCTCTTCAATGCTGGTACATTCCTTCACGCCATCGATCATGGTCTGAATCGCGCTGGAGTAGTCCTGAGCTGGTTGCTGCTGGGGCTCACCAAAGTCCGGCATGCCTTGCTGAGGCTCTTGGGTGGGTTGCTGCACCAGTGCTGGTTCTGCATCGATCGGCGTGCGGGTCTTGTTCACCCGGTTCTTGAGCGATGAAGCCTGAGTGCCGGTTTCGACTGGGTTGATTTCACGCTCAACCGGGGTGCGATCGTGCAGCTCGTCTGGCGTGTAGACGCCCAATATCACGTCAGGGCAGTACATGCGCGCCCAATATTTCACCGCCAGGTATGCGGCCTGCTGCTTGGGGTTGGTCTTCCACAGCGGGCTGTTCTTGGTGGTGATGGTGTGCAGGTACACCGGCTCGCCCCAAGTTATATCGGTTTCACCGGCCAACACGGCGCCGGTACGCACCCAGGCATTCTTCTTGGACTCATTCAGCCAGTCACCGCCGTACTCGTACTTGAAGCGGCCCTGAATGGCGCGGGAAGAGCTGATCACCGCATTGACCAGCTGCGCCTCATAACCCAGAGTGCCGTTGACCAGATGCGTCTTCTGCGCCACAGCGAATGGGTTCATGCCCCACTGTGCAGCCTGCATGGTCACCGCCATGCAATCGCCCATGCTGCCTTGCAGGTGCTTGGGCACGGTGGAGCGGCCAGTGGACATCACTTCGGCAAACTTCTGGATCTGGCCCATGATCTGGGGCGACATCAGCATATTGGCCGTGTGCGTGGCGTAAGGGGCCTGCATGTCTGGCTGGTAGTCAGCAACGGCCTGTGGCTGCTGGTAGGCCTGCATGGTGTTCTGGTTCATGAAAGTCTCCGTTCATCATTGCGAACCGCCCAGCCCGGACGTTCCAGGCGGCGGATGTGTACCCAGTCATCGTTAACGCGGCACTGGTGATAGGTTTCGAGGGCTTCGCGGTACAGCTCATGGCCGCGGCGCACCCAGTCAGGATCGAGATCAACAACATCCACGGCGTAGCGACCGGCGCTGACGCTGGAGCTGACCGCCAGGAACAGGAGCTGCGGCTCCACGCCGAAATGCTGCTTGTAGCCCTCGCAGTACATGGCGTGCTGGACGTGGTAGCGAAACTCTTCAACGTGTTTCTCGAACCGGTCCAGCCCATCTACTTTCTTCACATCCACGATGATGTGGTGGTCGATCAGGATGCGGTCAGGACGCACCCGGCACAGCTCGCCGGTCTGCTCATCGGTCCAGTAGATGGACGCCTCGTTCATGCCCTGCTGTTCGAAGATCCAGCGGGCTGTCGGGTGGGCCTGAACGCTGTCGAGCATGATCTGCAGCTGACGCCACTCGTCGGCAGTCATGATGATCTTGTCGTCATGCTCAACCTGGAACGCTTCCCACTCGGCCTTGCCGTCATTGGTGCGGCGGTTGAACTCTGGTGACACGATGAATTGCTTGTCGAATTCGTGCGGCTCCAGAAGCAAGCAGTGCAGGGCGGTACCGAAGTCCAGCGCTTTGGTCTTCACCTCATCCACTGGGGCCGCTTTTGACCAGGGCAGGGAGGAGGGGCAGTGCGCGACCAGGTCCAGACCGCTCTTGCTGATGCCGGGGCCAGAGTGGTATTCGGCATTGCTCAGGCCGGTAAAGAAGCCAGGGCCGTGGATCACTGGTGCGTCGTTCGGCTGCAGCTGCAGATCGAAAGGGTTGGCCGGCGCATTCATGCTGCTTGCTCCAGTTCGCGGATCTTCTGTGCAGCCAGGAACAGTGCAACGCCACGCTTCTTGGCGGCCGCCAGTGCCACTGGATCGGGCTGAGAAATATCCACTTCGATCTCAGCCAGCGGGATCATGCCCAGCCGGATTTCGTCCGGTTCAATCGGGAATACTCGGTAGCTCACGGTTTCGGTATCACCGATTGCCCAGGTATAGGCGTATAGGGTCAGCGTTTTCATGAGGGCTCCTTGATTGAACGGGGGTGGCGTAGCGCAGGCAGAAAATCAGCCAGCGTGTAGGGCACTGGCGCTGTTGCCAGCTCGATGGCGGTGGCCAATGTTGCGTTGAAGTTGCTTTCGTTGGCTGAAGCAACCGCCTTGATGGCTGAACGTAAGCGATAGTTCTCGTCCGCAATCACCTTCATCTTGCTCATGGCTTTATCGAGCAGCTCGGTATCAGTTATTGGCCGGGGCTTGCAGGCCGGGTTGGGTACAAGCTCCACGGCCTCAGCTGCATGTTTTTCGGTGCTGTCCAGCATCACCATTCCTCCATCATCATTTTCAAAACTGGCCGTATTGGCTCGCGCTTGAACACAGCCCGCAGGCAGAAGCCAGCAGTGACCATTACCCAGCCCGCGACGAATATGCTGATCAAACCCACCAGCATCAGATACAACTGGAACACCGCTTCGATAGTGCTCATGCCAGTACACCCAGATGAGTGGTTGATGGCACCAGTCCGTCCGGGCCGCTGCCGATCTCGCACAGCTCGTCACGGCGGGTGCGGCCAGTTCGGGCGGTGATGCGTGCCTGGGCACGTGGGCGTAGTACATCGTCATTGCCGGACCCCGCGGCACCGAACAGCGCCACAACGATCAGCAGCAGCTGCAGGCGGTGCAGGGCGCCGACTTCGATCATCTTGTTGATCGCCACCACCACGTCACTGCAGTCGAGCTTGAAGTACAGGGCCTGCCAGTACTGGTAGACGGTGTTCTTCGAGCAGTGCAGCTCTCTGCCGGCATCGGCAGCATTGAGGCCATTGGCCCGGCACACGGCTGCACGGACTTCACCCGGCGTCAGCTTGCGGCCTGACTCCAGCAGGGTTGGGATGCCCTCCCAGTGGCCGAGGGCGTAGCCGTGTTCGGTGCGTGTGATCATGGTGGGTGCTCCGATGTGTTGTCTTGATACAAACTTACCCAAGGGTAATTAAATTATCAATACCAAAAGGTAAATATTTTTGAGAGTGAAGCGTACCTATGCCACTTTCCTGATGAAGGGTTGTTCGGTAGGGCTGAAGGCGCACAGCATGAAGCACGCGCACTGCGTGCCATTGATGGGAGGTAAAGCCTCAGTCGGCGCAATCGTCTATACTGTGACGACTACCTTCCATCCGGTGGGTGTGCGGTTTTTAAGCAGAGCAACTCGGGCAGCAAATATGGGCAATCACCTGTTACACGGCGTTCAACTGATGATGCAGACGGTTTCGGCGCTGGAGCCGGTTGTTCTTGATGGCAATGCCGACCATATTGCAGCGGCAGCCCAGGCCGGTATTGAGGCGGTTGATAGGGTGATCGAGTCGCTTGATAACGTGATCATGCCCTTGAAACAAGAAGTCGACTCTGTTCTGACGCTGCAGATTGAATTTGAGGTGGATGCTGCGCGGGAAACGTTTGAGTTGTTCGATACCATGGACCAGATGATCACCGGCATGTCAGCGTATTTGCGGTTTCATTTGGCTCATTCGGTTGAGGACAACGCAGAGCTGGGGCAGTGGCAGGCTCCGCTGGCCGGTGCTTATCGACGTGCGATCCAGCAACTGGATGATGCGCACAGGATGTGTAATGCCCTGCTTGTTCATGTGCGTCAGTTCATCCCTGCCGAAAGAGTGGTTGGCCGTTTCAACCTCAGCGCACAGCAATTGAGGGCCACCACCGCTCATGGCAACCGACTGCTGCGTGAGCGCAGCATTGACGAGCTTTCGCAGTTCACTGAGTAGCCATGCGAGTATTCAAATCAGGGATGATTCGAGAACAGCTCAGCGCCGAAGCGCTGGATGCGCTTGAGTATGACTTCCGCAGTTACAAAACAACGGGCATCGCACCTATTGGCTTTGGCCGCGATGCGCCATATGACCACCCAAGCACACCCAGAATCCTGTTACTTGAAGACGTCAGGCACATTCACCTGAAACAGGCAGGCGGCTGGCCGGAAAGGCTCATTCAGTACAAGCGCACCAGTGATGACCACCTCGTTTACTGCACGGGCTCGCTACAGACGGATGTGTTTTTGCTCATCGGTCTCTTGAGTCCTGACGCGCACGACCAGATCAAAGACTTCTCTGTAGCGCTCAAACTGGGTGAGATAGCGGAGCGCTTCAGGCAACAGTTTTGATACCGATGACTGGCTGGTGCGCGTGCTGGGCAAGGATGCGGTAATGGGGATGGAGCTGGTGTTGTAGGGAGTATTGCTGAACCAGCCAATAAAAAGCCCCGCAGATGCGGGGCTTGGTTTAGTGTGACGTTGATAACAGTCTTAAGGAAGCCTCGGCCAGAAACTGGGATCGGCTTTTAAAGAGTTTGTTTTCGCTCACTGCTTTATCGATTTTAGTTACAAGTAAATGGGGCAAAGTAATATTAAGCCGGTCTACCTGGCCCATATACTTGGTCAGATCGACATCGATCATAAACCATACGCCTCCACTATACTCCTCCTGATGGGTTAGCTCGTCCAGTCGACTGGCCTGGGGGATTTCATCCCCGTCTTCGACCAGGGTTTCCAGTTGCAGGTCGATCGCTTCGGCTACGTTACCGATTGCTTCTTCCAATGTATCGCCTGCTGAAAAACAACCTGGGAGATCCGGCACAGTCACACCGTATGCGCTATCTCCCTCTTGATGAATCACCACGGGATACAGCATCTTCTTCACCTTCATGCATTCTAATGTAGTTGCCAGCCTTATTATCCGTTCAGTTCTGAAAGCTGCCGGGCTACTTCAGCCCGGCTTGCTTCAAGATACTGGCAACAGTTTTGGATGGCAGATCCTTTTTCGGGTGAGGCAAGGTAACCTTGCCTTCTTTTTCGGGGTGCTTCAGCTGGTGATGCGACCCCCGCACCTTGTGGATGTACCATCCATCTTCTTCCAGCATCTTCAGTAGTTCGCGACTGTTCATCAGTCGGCTCCTCTGTAGATGCGTTGAATCAATAATACACACTGTACACACTCATTGCAAGATTCAATGTGTATGGTGTGTATTAGGTTTGCAGGACGCGGTCTTGTCCAGGCCATAAGGGGTAACAATTGGCGATTTTTTTGGCACTATGTGCTAACCTCAATTTATGGTTTAACTGGATATATATACATGGGTTTGGTATGGGTACTAAGTCAAAGATTGAATGGACTGAGCAGACATGGAACCCCGTAACAGGCTGTACCAAGGTCTCACCAGGCTGTAAGCATTGTTACGCTGAGGTGATGGCCCATCGCTTGCAGGCAATGGGAGCTGCTGGTTACGAGAATGGTTTCAAGCTTACTTTGATGCCTGATCGCCTGTCGCAGCCGTTAAAGCGTCAAAAGCCCACTATGTATTTCGTAAACTCTATGAGCGACTTGTTTCACGAAGACGTTCCATTTGAATACATAGACCGTGTTTTTGAAACTATTCGCCAGACCCCACGGCATACTTATCAACTCCTGACAAAGCGTGCTGACCGCCTTGCTGATTACTTTTCAAGCCGCGTCAATGTGCCCGGAAATGCATGGATCGGCGTGTCTGTGGAAGACAAGCAGTATGGCGTTCCGCGGATTGATGCGCTTCGCCAGGTTGACGCTGAGATACGTTTCCTCTCTGTTGAGCCATTGCTTGAAGATATTGGTGAAATCGACTTGACCAATATCCATTGGGTTATTGTCGGCGGAGAGTCAGGAAAAGGTGCTCGCCCCATGAAACAAGAATGGGTCGAGCGTATTCGTATTCAGTGTGAAAAAGCAGGTGTCGCCTTTTTCTTTAAACAGTGGGGTGGCTGGGGCGCAGATGGAGTTAAGCGCTCCAAGAAAGTTAATGGCCGAGAATTGAACGGCCGAATTTATGATGAGATTCCTATGTCAGAAGTGCTTTCCTGACTCCAGTATAGAGCCTTTTGGCTAGACCGAACGCTTTTGGCTGGTCATTAGAAATAGCAAAGTAAAGGGAAAAATGGGGCACTCCGCGGTTATTATTTAAGCGTATAGGTGCCTCAACATAAGGAAACATCTCCCGAAGACGATTCGTAACGTAACTCTCTAATCCATTCACATCTAATTCCCGTGTCTCGTCTTCTTGGTGTTCATCAAATAGATCAAGGGCCATTGGCTCGGGGCTGCTGTAAAAAACATCAAGCCATTGATCGTTACCTAATATGCGTGAAACAGCTTGTATTTTTCCATCATCAAGCTTGCTTTTCTTTGTGGCGGCATTTCTGAACAGGCCAGAAAGTGGGAAAAGGAACCAGACATCGATTGCGCGAGTATTGCGAATTGCTTCCAGAGTGCTCCACTCGAGCTCCATACCGTATGGGTCCAAAAAGAGAACTGCTCTATTGTATCGCCAATCAATGGAGTTGCAGAGTTTTCTAACTTCCTCGTTAGCATCTCCGAGGTATAAATCGATTTTTTTCTCTGGATTATTATCCCGAATACTTTCTAAAGCTTGGAAGTGTGATTTTTTTAACTCTATAAAATGATAATGATGGAATCTTTCCTTCAGTGCGATTTTCACTGATCCTTCCATCTGTACTACTTCTTCGTCTTCAGTAAAAAGGTCGGCTTCTTTTTTAAATGATTGATTACCTGTTCCTGCAAAACTATCAATATAGTGAAGTGTTAGCCTTTGGTTTTTCATTGCAGTTGTGTAGCACTGAATATAGGCTTGGAGGAGGTCCAGCTTTGTTCTAGTCCATCCCCCACCAAAGAAGTGATCACTCATAAACAGTCCTTTTGTCCTTGAGCGCGACTTCCTACTGCGCTAATTGATGTCAATACTCTGATTAAAGATTCCGCGAAACCAGCTTCTTAACCTCAGCAATCACCCGCAGCTGCTGGGCGTTGTGCGCCGACACCACTTCATCGGTATAGGCCGGATCGTCTTTGTTGTCGCTGGAGATCAGCCAGCTGCCGTCCATCTTCTTGGTGAAGCGCTTTACCTTCAGCTCACCATCAAACTCAAATGCATAGATCTTGCCGCTGATCAGGCGGGGCACGTAGGTATCAGCCAGCACCTCATCACCATCCCAGAGCGTTGACCACATGGAGTCACCGCGAATCTTGATGATGCGTGCATTACTCGGCTGGATGTTGAGGGCGGTCAGGTCAGAGTGGCTGATGTCCTTGAAGCCATCCACGAAGTCTTCCAGCTTCTCAGCTGCCGCACCTTGGCCGGCTGAAAATGCCTGGTCCATGATCGGTACTTGGGCTGTCATCCATTCGGGCGCCACGTTCACGCCAAGCTGGGTGTGGTTTTCTTTGGGTGCCGGAATCATTGGCTCAATTCCATATTCTAGCCATTCAGCCCTTATACCGTAACGGGTAGCAATCGTCACGATCTTGTCGTGCTCAGGCATGGCATCGCCGTTAAGCCACTTGTTCGCGCCTTTTGTTGTAACGCCGCAAAGGGTGGCAAGAACACTGCCGGCGCCATGACGCGCCTGGCCGCTCTTCTTCAATGCTTCGCTTAACCGGGCAGCGAATTCCGAACGATGATCACCAGCCTGCATATCTCTGACCTGTTGAACTATTGGTTCAATTGTCGCAAGGGCTTGCATGGGCAATCAGCTCCTTGCTTGTGTGATTGGGCCGAGCTTGCTGTCGGCAAGTCTATGAGCGATCTGCTCAAGCATGATCAGGTCGGCTTCTGATAAATCACCACTGGTGGCGGCAGTTGCGATCTGCTCCAAAGCGGATCGTGAGCGAGGGGTGGTAGATGCCATCCAGTTGTCGATTTCTGCGCCTAGCTGGGTCCGCCTACCTGATGATAGCGAGCCACTTTTCATACACATATGGCCCGTTAGCAGTCTGTCCACGGACCAATCGAACACCTGCGCAATGTGAGTATATTCATTCGCCGGGATGCCGCGCCTCCACCAGTTCATGAGCCGTTGTTCGGAATAGTTGCCAAGCTCTCTAGCCAAGTCAGCACGGGACCATCCACGAGCAATGAGCTCTACGTCTATTCGTTTGATAATGTCCTGATGTAGCTGGTCGCCACGGTTTAGAAGCTGTGAGCCAACAATCATCGGGCCTTTGCCGGTCACCAACCAGTCAAGACTGCTTTCGAATTCGTCCGCTATGGCGGCCAAGTGCTCGTTCTTGATGTTTGACGTCTCGCCTGTAAACCATTGGCTCACAGCCTGGTGGCTGATGCCGCATGTGCGTTGAAGGGCGCTTCTCGCACCTCTTTTTGGGATATTGTGATGCGCGAGCAGTGCCTGAATCCTATCTATAACGGTCATGCGGTCAGACTGGTCTTCATGGTGCTTCGCTTTGCTCGCCATGCATTCAATCTCCATGGCCAGTGCTGGGCTAAATTGCGCCACATCAACATCCAAAAGACTTGCAAACTCTGCTGCAATTTTGGCATTGAGCTTGTTGTAGCCGTTGAGGTAGTGACTAACGGCGCTTTGGCCAATACTCATTGCGTCTGCCAATAACGCTTGGTTGAGCCCTAGCTCAGCCTTCTTGCTGTTCCAGATTTCCTTGAGCCTGTCATTGTCGACTCTCTCTTCAGCGGTTAGCGGCGGTTTGCTTCTGGCCATGTGTCTTTCGCTATAGTTTCCTGGCATTCCATACCATCAGCACTTTTGCCTGAATAGTGATATCGGCTGCATTCACTTCTTGGTTTTCATGGCTTGGGTTGTCGCTGATCATTTTGAACGTATCAGCAGACGCCATTTGCAGGCGCTTGATGTAGAGCATGTCGTTCCAAGTCAGCAGGTACACGCCATCGCCTATGAAGGTCTGCACACCGCGATCTATGATGACCGGATCGCCATCGTTGATGGTGCCTTCCATGCTTTGACCCCAGCCAGTGATAACCGCCAGGTGCTTTGCGCCGGAGTAACGAAGCCCTTGATTCTTCAGGTACTGCTTGTGCAGGGTCAGGTGCCGAACAGTCTCGACATAGTCTGATGCAACCTGTCCGGGACCCATGGCCGCACGTACATCAAACTGAGGGATAGTGATCTCCTCATCACTTAGGCGGCCCTTGGGCGTGAAATCTGCGGATATTACGTTGCCCTGATTGCTAAGGTGCTCCTTGCTTAGATCTTTTTTGAGCAGGTCCGTAGGCTCTGATATGCCGAAAAGATCGGCGATCTTCTGCAGGTTCTCTATACGAGGGTACCGGCTCTCACCCTCAAGGATCCGGTGCAAAGTAGCTTGGTTGAGCTTTGCGCGCTCTGCTGCCTGGGTAAAGCTGGTGATACCGGCTTTTTCCATCAGGTAGGTCACGTTCTGTTTTATCAGGCTTTTATGCGTATTAGCTGCGGCTGGATCAAATGATTCAGAACTGAATGAGTACCTTTCAAACCCAAAGGTATTCTCGATTAGTTCAGCGAAATCCTCGCCTATGGTTTTTGAGCCTTTCTTGGATGGGTCCGCTATGCATCTGGAGATGTAATCCGGTTGCTTGCCGACGATTGAGGCAAAGCGCGCTTGAGCCCCACGCTCCCCGTTGTAGAGGTGTGCCAGCAACGCCTTCATGTTCTGTCTTCTTATTTCGCGCTTATCCATATTGGCAGTTTCTTATGAGGTTACTTATAGGTAAATGTCCTGTTGGTATTGAATTACGTTTACCATCTGGTAATCTAATATCAGGCATTGCAACTGGAGCATGATCAGATGAGAAACGACGCCTTGCTTAAGTGGCTGAAAGCAGCAACCGACGAGCAGGTCCAAAAAACCGGAACAACGCGTGGCTACCTTCGCCAGATTGCCTATGGGAACAAAGTCGCATCGCCTGAAATAGCGGCACGAGTTGAGCGAGAGACGGATTGTTGCGTTACGCGTCAACAGCTTCGCCCTGATGATTGGGCGGTAATTTGGCCCGAACTCTCAGCCGCATGACTCCCGATCTGGACCCAGTATCGCTGTTCGGGTCGGTAATTTTTATCTGTTGGCTGGGGTGTGGATCCATACAGTGGCGCTGAGCCTTGACCGGCTTCTCCCTTTCGCCGGTCCTTTTTAAAGCTTCTGCGTGCGGGTGCTTCAAAAAGCAATCATGAGGGTAGAGCTGTGAACGCAATCGATATCGATGCAGCAAAGCGGGATGTGGCTGAGGCCAAGAAGATTCTTCAGATCGCAGAGGCGCGAATCGCCCGACTGGAGAGCAAAGAGAGCGAGGCGTTGCTGGCTGAAACACGAGTATTTCAGGAACACGAAATCGCAAAGCTTTATTCAGCTGGAGTGATTGAGAGCGCTGAAGAGCTCACGGAAGTCCAGATCGATGCGGCGATCAACACAAAGCTGTTCTGGTATGCCTTTGAGATCAAAAAAATGTCGGGGAGGTCGCTGGCTGATTGCGTCAATGAGGTGGTGGCAGGGATACGCGAGATGCAGAGCGTGTGTGGTCCTCACAATTTGGGGCAGGACAAATGAATAGAAAACCACTGGTAATGCGCATGAACTTCAGACTGCTGGCGCGACTGCTGCTGTGGCTGGGGATTGTGCTCTGCGCCATTTCTGGGCTGGCCCTGAGTGCAGTGGTGGTAACCACAGGCCAGACAGTATGGGTGTTCGTGCTGCTGGCGCTGATTGCTTTCTTTAACGGCGTTGCCGCACTGGCTTTGGGGCTCCAATACCTGAAACAGGCGGTGCTCAAGGAAAACTGCGGCCCGCATAGCCAAATCTCGATTCTGCCACGGTTTCAACTGAAAGAGCCGCCTTCATTCAATAACCGTTTCTTGGCCGCCATGATCATTACCGTTCAGGGCAGCGCCGGGCGCGGCACTCAGCGCAACCTGATGTGGCCACGCACCGAGTTCCAAGAGGATGAAACGCAGATAGAGGCCCGCGAGCTGGTTACCGACTGTCTCCGTAGTCTTCTGCAAGCAGCGCTGCCTCCTCAGGAGATTCACCGCATTTGGACAGCCTCAATCGAGCGCCAGACGGAAGAACTTCAGCTACGTAGTGATACCAACCATTCTCCAAATAAATGATATCGCCGACGTTTACAGGTGAGTCGGATGTGTAGTGCGAAGGGTTTGAGTCGTCGCCATCGTGCTTGAAGTAGAGCGAGTACCGATAGGACATGAATTGCACCGTGCTGGTTGTTGTGTAGGAACTCCAAACCTATCACGGGAATCCCGGCGCCGTCAGTGGGTTATCTGGCGGTCTCTTCACAGCGCCTTGTGACAGGGCTCTCTGAAGAGCTGACAGGAGATCCAGCTTAGCCCGGTGGGATTGCCGGGCGCACTAAATGCATGTGAGCGACCCGGCAGCAGGGGAAATATGCTGACTGGCGAATAGCTGTGAAGTCGGTGGCCAGATATGAAACAACCAGGCAGCAGCAGATCGACGGGGTTTCATTCCTTTAACCGGGCGGTCTCCTGAAAACACGGGGTCATACAGCTGCAGCGGGGCAGCGCCTTGAGTCAGTAAGGTCGCGGACAGCCCGGAAAGACGGGCAACAACCGAACAGCATCTTCGGCCGCTGGGTTTTTATCCTGTCCCGTAGGCAGGGAGTGAGGGTGCTGTTCAGTTGCGATCTGGATTACGTCCAGCTCCAGTTGGATGTTGATGTTGGGGCTGGATGGACCAAAGCCGAGCAGGACTGAGAGCAGTACAACTGTATTCAGTGTTGTGTGGCGGTGAGGCTGATTGGCCATGTGGCGCTCCTTGATAGCGGTTGGATAACAAAACGGTATCAAGAAAGGGCAAAAGGGCAGTAGCACTCCGCCTTGTATAGAGCGGCTATACACAGAGTCGAGAGCGGCAACAGTTGAAAGGGTGATCGGGAGTAGGTGGATGCCGGGCATTTTTATATCGGAGGAGGAGATGGAGGCCCTGATGGGTATTCCTGCACTGGCTCAGCGCCTATACGTGTTCGCCATCCGTAAATCCATGACATTCGAAACCGGAATGGTCGGCGTTGCTACCCCGATCAGCTGGCATGGGCTTGCGCGTGAGCTCAGGGTGGAGTCTGCCCCAGGCATCAAAGAAGACCTGCCCGGTAAACAACAGGTGAGGCGAGCCGCCCAGCACTTGGTCAAACAGGGGCTGATCATAGAGCGAAGTGAAGGGTTGCGTCTGATGTTTGAGTGCCCACTGGCGCGGTTGTCTACGTCTGTCCAGAAAAAAGCCGACACTAAGCCGACACACCTACCCGACCCAGTTTCAGACATGGCTGAAACCGAAAAACATTCGGTAAAACAGCAAGTTGAAGTTATGTCATACGACGAACCCGACACAGAAGCCGACATATTCAAATCTGATAAGCCGACACATGTCAGAGGGTCAGAGATTACAACAACATCATCACACGCGCAGGGAGCACAACACGATGGTCGGTCCTTCGCCATGACCTGGGATTGGTACCCCAGTGAGAGTGTCATCAGGCACTGCCGTGCAATGAGAGTGAATTGGGCAGGCCTGACACCTCAGCAACGTGATGCTCTGATCGACGAACTCAGGAGCTATTGGGTCACGCAGCCCACTCGGCTCCACACGCAGGACCAATGGGACAGGAAACTTGCTCAGCAAGCTGTCAAGAAACGACGGGGAGGATCCGCCAGTGAAACCAGTCAGTCAGTTACTCACGGACCCGGCAAACCACTCAGCGCTGTCGACCGAGTCCGACAAGCGAATCGAGACCGTTATGAGCCATACCCAGGGGGGCAGATCATTGACGTTAACTGATCACGATATGGGCGTTTTCTGGGAGCGCATGACGCAAATGTTCGGCCATCGCTGGGTGAGTGCCTATGGCTCATCTGACAGCGATAACGTCTGGCTGGCATGTCTGGATGGATTGAACCCTAAGCAGTTGCGTTCCGGTATGCGGGCAGTTGCTCGAAGCGGTGATGCATGGCCACCGACTGCGCCACAGTTTCGAAAGCTGTGCGAGAACGCCACCCTGACTGATCACGGCTTGCCAGATCCTGAGCGCGCATACCGAGAAGTTGCCAGCAATGCTCACAACCCGAGTCGGGCTAGCTGGAGCCATCCAGCGGTGTATGTCGCTGGCCGAGAAACTGGCTGGTTCGACCTGCGTCATGCCGAGATGGGTGGCCGAATCGAGCAACGCTTCCGTCGTAACTACGAGATTGCCACGCGCCGAGTATTGGCCGGTGAACAGCTGGATGTAGAGATTCCGGTTGCTTTGGAGGATACACGCGGTCGTCGGCGTCCCCTGACTGAGAAAGACCGGACAGCAGGGCGTAATGCGCTGGCTCAGCTGAGAGGGATGGTGTGATGGGTATGTCTGAATCACAGGTCGTGATTACGTCACCTGACTCTCTTCGCGATCGCATGATGCGTGTTTGGGAGCTGGTTAACCAGGCGGTGAGGGCTGGTGGCTCCGTGGCGGTGACGATCGGTAAGCCGAACAAGTCACGGGACCAGGAACGAAAGTATCACGCCATGATCGGTGATATCGCCAAGCAGGTGACGTTCTATGGCACCAAACGACACAGCGCCGAGGTTTGGAAGGCCCTACTAGTTGAGATGTTCGAGCGCGAACGTCAGGCCATGGGTGAGCCACTGCGCAAGCCTGGACGCTTGGTTCCGAGTCTTGATGGTGAGCGGATGGTGTCTCTGCGGCCATCGACCCGGGACTTCAGTGTGCAGGAAGGGCGCGACTTCATCGAGTTCCTGTATGCCCAAGGTGTGGAGATGGGTGTGGATTGGAGTGAGCCGGCTTTGAGGGTGTATGAGCAGTACAGGGAGGTGCAGTCGTGATCGAGTTCATCGTTCCCGGCAACCCGCAGGGCAAAGGTCGTCCGCGTGTGGGGCGTGTTGGTGGTCATGCCCGAATGTTCACCCCGCAGAAGACCGTTGCATATGAAAGCCTGATTGCACTGGCTGCACAGCAGGTTATGGAGAGGGGCAGCATCCAACCACTGCAAGGCCCCGTGCTGCTGCAGATGACCATGCTGCATGCGGTACCGAAGTCCTGGTCGAAGAAGAAGCGCGAGAAGGCGCTGACCGGTTACATCATGCCGACGGTGAAGTGTGACGCGGATAACTGCCTGAAGGCGGTGTGTGATGCGCTTAACGGTGTGGCCTGGCGGGATGATACGCAGGTGGTGGATGTGTTTTTGACCAAGCGATATGCCGAGGATCCGCAGGTGCGGGTGAAGATCACGCCGGTGGATGCTGAGTCGGCGCAGGGGAAGGGGGGAGAGGATGGCAGTAGATAAGGAAATGCGTAAGCGGATCGATAACCTGCTGGCGGTGTACCTGAACCATCTGGAGCAGCACCAGGCAGGGTGGCACTCGGAAAACGATTTGCAGCGACTGGCGAAGTGGAAAGGGGATTTGCCGCCTCCCTCAGGCATGGATACGTCGAATGACTTTATGATTGGCGCGGTGAGTATGACGCGGGCTCAGCATGCGAAGCTTGTGGTGGTGCAGCACTTGATCGGAAAGCCGCAGCTGTGTGGCGACTGTGGAACAGGGAGTGAGGTGCTCTGTATCAGCTGTTCAGGCCTTAGGGTGAAGCTGGTAAAGGGCATTCTCAAACAGGAGCACGCCATGACGTTGCTGGCTGAACGGTATTGGTCAAATGAGCCTGCTCATGTGGTGTGTGGGCGGTTGGGCCTGACCAAGAAACAGTACGAAGGGCGCCTGGCGAAAGGTAGGGATGAGATGGGACGTGAGCTTGGGTATTACGACCAAGTACGGGCTCTGGTGATCCAAGCAGAGGGGATCAGGATAGAAAACGCGTACAACGGTGTGATTTCTAGCAAAGTGGGTTAGAGTATTAGTACATGGAGAACCAATAGATTATTGTAAACTTATATCGAGTTGGATATAGTGCAGACCGTTGAGATACATGACCACGCCAAGGACGACATTCGAAGCATCATTGCGGTCGATCGTCCAGGGGCTTTGAAAGTTCTTGCATTGTTTGAGGACATGCAGACTGACGCCGAGCTTCAAGAACGACTGCTCGATAGAAAAACTGATGACTATGAAGAGACGGTCGATGTTATGCGGTGGGTGGAGCAATTTCGCCAGGGTAATGACCTTTACCGTATAAAAATATGGGAGCCTGATAGGGCTCGAGCTCTTCCATACCGAGTGATCTATGCATATTTGCCTCTAGACCGTATTGCAAACTTCGTAGTGCTTGGTGTCATCCACAGAAAGGATTTCAACTATGAGCCAGACCACAGCTTCACAAAACGTATTCTGCACGATTATCACGACCTCGCAGTATAAGTTCGACAACAGCGTTTCTACACGTAGCTCTCCTGATAGCGAAAAGATTCGCCCAAATGCTCGAGAGTTCCTGCCAGCGCGCGAGAACATATCATCGATTGATAGCTTCATAAGTGATTTGCTTGCTGAGGATCCTAGTCTGCATGCTGAAATGCAGGAGGCTCGCTCGTGGGTGGGTGAGCAGTACTTTGGCGATAAGCAAAGTCTTAAAGCGCTGCGACTAAAAGCAGGCCTATCACAAATTGAGCTAGCCAAAAAACTAGAGACTAGCCAACCTCAAGTAGCAAAACTGGAAAAAGGTGAGGTAGACCCTCGTCTTTCCACAGTTCAGCGTTTGTCAGCTGTGCTTGGTGTTTCAATAGGTGAAGTAGCTGCGGCGATGGATGGAAGTAAAAATGGATGATATTAGTTTATACGGCCTGTTTTGTGACGACATTAGGCAAGAGATTAGTGGCAAAGTATCACTGATCGGCATGTATGGTACGCATATGTATGTGCCAGTAATGCCGATAAAGTTGCCGAAGCTATGCGTCCACTTCTCCTTGAGGTTCCCTCTTGTGCACAAGCCTGTAGACATCGCTGTTACTGTTAAGAATGGTGATAGGCAAATTCATGAAGTAAAAGTAGAAGGGTATCAAAACGGGGAATCCATAGAGGGGGCGATGCAGGAGCTCAACGGTGGCTTCGACATGCCATTCTTGGAAATTGATGAGCCCACAACCTTGATTGTCACTGCTTCAGTGGATGGGGTTGAGGTTACAGGACCTTGTTTAGCAATCGGAGAAGATCCGAGCTCGAAACAGGATTAAGATAGAATTGAAGAGCTTGAGCTTGTGTCTTGGTAACTGTTAATTTACACAGTATTTCCTTGCAATCTACAGTGAGCACAGCTACAGTTTCTTCACACTGGTCACACTGGTCACACTGGTCACACTGGTCACACTGGTCACACTGGTCACACTGGTCACACTGGTCACACTGGTCACACTGGTCACA